>NZ_JAUBRN010000039.1:0-68007 GCF_036701875.1 Microcoleus sp. MON1_C5
CAAACTTGGTAGCTATAATGAGCGTTTTGCATATAAACTTGGGCGATCGTTTCTTTACCCCATGACAGGTAGAATTTTGCGGCGAGTTCGTGAGCGAGTGCTTCTTCGTTGATATATTCGTTTTCTTTAGCTAGAGCAATAGCTTTATCGTACATTTCCATTGCCTCTACTTTTTCCCCTAAAACTCGATGCCGTTCTGCCTCGACGAGATAAAATTTGTGCAAGAAATTCATGGGGGCATGATCTGCCCATTTTTTCATTTTCTCTTGATTAGCTTCGACTTTTTCAATAATACCTTGCTGCCTAGATTTTTCAGTATCGAGATATACCGCCAACCGTGCTAGAGAATCATAGAAATGGAAGATAGCAACAAGTATCATCCCTACACTTGAACCAAAATAATTTTCGCCAATAGTGATAATTTCAATTGCTTGGGAGTAATTCTCAAAGCAATAGCAAAGCTGAAGCTTGTAGAGGTATAAATAAAAAATTGCTAATTGGTCGTTGCTTTGCAAGTGTAAGGGGAGCATATGATGCTCGTCGTAGGCTTTGCCCATTAAAATGCAGGGATTTTTAGCCTTTCCCATCATGTTTAAAACCGTTTGCCAAACAATTTCGAGATAATGAAGTGAAGTTTCTTGTTTGAGTTTACTAACACCATCCCCGTAGGAAACCATTTCTTGTTCAACAACAGTTAGTTGCTTACCTACCCAATATGAGTGAACGCAGTATTGCATTGCAATATAGCCTGCAAATTCTAAATCTCCAGTTTCCAACGCGTTAGAGAAATTGGCTCGAAAACCTTCGATGACATTCCTTACGTGTTCTTTCCAAGGTTTGATAAAAGCATTTACTGTACTCTTGGTCTTAGCACTGATTTCTTTAGTATTCAACTTTGACAGCAGATTTATGGCTAATTGACCGAACTGATAGCCTTGCTCGATATCTCCCACAACCCCAGACAGAAGACAACCATATAGACTATAAACAAAGGGAGACACAGCCGCATTACCATGTTGAACAGATAAATTGACCTGTTTAGTCACTGTTAAAGGCACTAGCGACGGCAACGCTATGTAGGCAGAAGACCATATACTTAACAGTATCCTAATAATTGCTAGTTGATGAGGATCTGTCATTTGAGGAAGTTCGATTAAGTCCTCAGTTCGCTTGCCGCTCAAAATTGACGCGGTTTCGGAGAATGCTTGACCAATATCAGATAAGTTTGGCTCTTGGGGAAATTCTACCCCCAACTGCTTCAAAACTTGCAGCCCTGTAGAGATCGCTTCTGGGGATTTTTGCTGCGCCGCATAAGCTTGCATCTGGATTTCGTACACCTTCACTTTGTCCAGAAGCGATATAGGTTGTTGCAACAAGCTATTAGTCAATGTTTGCATCCCTTCAAAATCGCCGCTCAGATATGCCGCTTCTGCTGCTTCGGTATGCAGGTCTAATGTTAGGTTGTACTGCGTATCCCAGCTAGAATCTACTAACAGTCTCAAACCTGCTTGTAAATATTCGGTAGCCGCAGTATGAGCTGTTGCGGCTTTAGCTTTTTGTCCTGCCATTAAATTCAGTCTAGCGATTGCAATTCGTTCAGATTCGTCGCTAATCAGTTCAATTCCCAGATTGAAATGATCGACGATCGCAAATACTTCTTCCGCTCGTTTCTCAGGCGAGGTGTTTTGCCAAAGCAAGCGACCTATTTGCAAATGAACTGATTTTTTAGAACTTTCATCAATCAAAGCATAAGCTGCTTGTTGCACGCGATCGTGCAAAAACTTATAAGTAGTAATGATTAGATGAGACTGAACAATTTCTTCTTCTGTTACCCCGAGTTCAGAAGTGGCTAAAATTAATCCATCTTGGATCGCGGGCAATAGCTCTTGAAAAGTTTCGGCGGTAGATTTTTCGTTAACTATGGAGAGAGTATTTAAGTCAAAACTATTGCCCACACAAGCAGCTAACCGTAAAGCCTGCTGAGTTGAATCTGGCATTTTTCTCAATTTACCGACCATCAACTCAACGACGTTATCGGTAATCCCTACGGCTTCTATTTCTGAAATATTCCAATCCCAGTTTCTTTGCTCCGAATTAAAAATCAGGAGGTTTTCTTCATAGAGAGTTCTGAGAAACTGATTGACAAAAAAAGGATTGCCTTGAGTTTTACCGACGACTAACTCAGCTAGGAGGATGACTGATTCTCTATCCCTACGCACAGTATCAGCTATCAAGTTAGTAATATGTTCGATATCTAAGGGAGTTAAGGTAATGTGGTTAATAGTCGCGCCTTGATTTTGCAGCCCCTCCAGAGTCATGATTAAGGGATGCGTGGGGCTCACTTCGTTATCTCGATAAGCACCCATTAGAAATAAGTATTTTGTTTCCTCATCCGCCATCATTATTTCCAGCAGTTTCAGAGTAGCAGAGTCAGCCCATTGCAAATCGTCTAGAAAAATGACTAAGGGGTGATCGACACAACAAAACACCCGGATAAATTTTTGGAAGACTAAATTAAAACGGTTTTGCGATTCTGTAGCACCTAACTCTTGGACGGGTGGCTGTTTGCCAACAATCAGTTCTACCTCCGGAATGACATCTATAATGATTTGACCGTTATCACCAAACGCTGCTAAAAGTTTTTCTTTCCAGGCGCCCAGTTGCATTTCGCTTTCAGTTAATAGTTGCTTGACTAAGGATCCAAAAGCTTTAACAATAGCTGAGTAAGGAACATTGCGTTGAAATTGGTCGAATTTGCCGGCAATAAAATAACCGTTTGCCTTAGTAATCGGTTTATAAACTTCTTGCACTAAGGCTGATTTGCCAATGCCCGAGTAACCAGACACTAACATAATTTCTGTTGTGCCATTGCTGACGCGCTCGAAGGCTGCTAATAAGGTTTCTAGTTCTCGTTCTCTCCCATAGAGTTTTTGGGGTATTTGAAACTTATCTGTAATATCTTTTTGGGCGATATCAAAATCTGCAATCGTTCCTTTCGCCTGTAGTTGTTCCAGGCATTCTTCTAAATCTGCGATGATTCCCCAAGCACTTTGGTATCTTTTTTCAGCCGTTTTTTCTAACAGCTTCATTACGAGATCGGAAACTGCTTTAGGAATTCCTATTTCTGGATTGATTTCATGGGGCGGCACTGCTTGTTTAGCAATATGACAGTGGACTAATTCCATTGCATCGTCGTAATCCCATGGCAGTTGCCCCGTTAGCAGTTCGTAAAAAGTGACTCCTAATGAGTAAAAATCCGTGCGGTAGTCGATCGCTCGGTTCATTCTACCTGTTTGTTCCGGCGATATATAGCTCAGAGTGCCTTCTAAAACAGTAGGATTTTTTAGGGTAGGATTCTCACGAGTTAAAACAGTAGAGATGCCAAAATCTATGATTTGGACTAGCCCTGTTGTCGAATTAATAATAATATTGCTCGGGTTGATATCTTTATGAATAATGTTATATTGATGAATTTGACCTAAAGCTCTGGTTATTTTAATAGCTGTTGACAAAAACTCTTCTAAGGTAAGTTGTTGAGAAGCAAACCACAGCTTTAATGATTCTCCACCACTATCCTCAAAAATAATAACTAAACTGTTTTGATATCTTTCTAAGCTGTAGGTTTTCGGTACAGTTTCTAGGTTGAGATTGCGTGTTATTTCGTATTCCTGCTTGTATCTGACTAACGAAGCTGGCATCGGATAATCTTGCTTGAGAAATTTGAGAATGACTGGTTGGTTGTCTTGCTTTCTCAGTCCTCGGTAAACTAAAGAATTGTTAGTTTCATGTATTTGGTTGGTAATCTCGTAGCCAGCTAAGTTAATCATCTTTGGAGCCTATTTAAATAAGAAATACACATTTTTTTAGCAATTATCAATTTCTAAGTAGATGTACCCTCTAATATAAAGACTAGCCTGCACTTTAAGCAAAATTTAAATTTTCAATAAAAAAATATTAATTTTTACATTTCTTAAAAAAAATACAAATAAAGATTTATGTTAGGAGGGAGCTCGCTCCACAGTTTCCTCCAAAAGCAGGCAGAACAGAGTGAAGGGATCTCGCCGTTGAGCTTCCTCAGAGATTTTGGCGTTGCATAATTATAGTATGAATAGGTGGAATCACCATGCAATGAAAGCCAGTGAAAATCAACCGACAGCCGTAAAAACCGTAATAAAAAAGGAAAACCGAAGCACATTTGTGTCAAATCTGGTTGTCAATTTATCGCTGATTATGAATCCCACGCCTGGTTACAGTGATACTGTGAAACCCCAAGGTATAAAAATGTATGTCAATGGTAGGAATTTTCGGACTATTAACGAATCAAGGGAGCTCATCACATCACCCTAATAACTTGAGTAAGACTTGTCGGAAAACTCCGAGCCGATGCTTATCACCCCGAGGTCATTTCAGAAGTCGATGAGCTCGATGAATTACAGACTTATGTAAAAAAAACACACCAAATCTGGCCGTGGACAGCCGTTGACCACTTTGGTTCAGGAATTTTAGAATGGGTATTAGGATATCATCGTTCCGAGACATTTGATAGCGTTTCCGGTTGCATCGGAAACGATATAAGTCCTAAATAAATTACCTAAAATTTCAGGATGTTCCAGTTACTGCACTATTGATACCTTGATTAAGCAACGCCTCTTTTTCCTTCTTCCTTCAACATCTCCATTACCAAGGATTGCCAATCATTGTAAAGGCGGCCCAATAATAAGGATGCAAAAGCACTCGATCGCCCCGCGCCGCAATTTCCGGAGGCAAAGTTAGACTCATAGAAAGCCCTTCGACTCGCAGCATCCCGTCTTGAATCCGCACGCGCCCCTGCAGCATCTCCAATTGCGCGCGTCGCAAAGCCTCCGCTTTAATCATCAAATTGCCACCGCGTCTGGGGGCCCGCAACTGCCGGTAAAACTCCGTCATCAGCCCCAAAGTCCCCTCATCACTGACTTCCCACAAACTCGCCAAAGCCGATTTAGCACCGCTAGCTACCGCCAAACCCGCAAACCCCAACTCCGCCTCTTCGTCGCCCAAAGCAGTACTGCACGCGCTTAAAACTAACAGATTCACCGGCGGTTCATTCCACCGCAACTGTGGCATTTGATCGAGGCGCAATTTAGTATCCCACAACTGAATGTAAGAATTTTTCGGTTCCCCAGGCTGGAATTCGCTGTGAGTTGCTAAGTGAATGATGCCAAAAGGCCGATTTGCCCGCTGAGCTTGCAAATTTCCGAGAGTAAAATCTTGATTCAAAAATGATTTTCCGCGATCGGGCGGCGCGATCGACTCTAACTCCACCGGTACCGCCGGTAATGGCGCTTTATCTTCAAATACCGACGCCCCCATCGCCAAAATTTCATCATCCGCAATATTGTCGTAGCGAATATCAGTTAAACTCAGACTCGGCATCACGCTAATGCTGTATTTCTCAACTAAAAAGCCTTTGCCGTCGTGAAGGGCCGCAAACGGTACGCTCCGCAAACCTGCTGCCGGAATTACAATTAAATTGTCAATCTTTAAAGCTGCCAATTCTGGGGCAACTGGTGCAATTAACCACCGATAAAGTTTTTGCGCCGTATCCAAATAACTAATGCTGCTTCTTTTTCGGGGATTAGTTATTTCGCTTTGCAGGGCGTCAGCTAGTTGCAACACCTGCCAGCGCGTTGTCGCCGGAATTAAAACGCGCTGGGGTTGAGCGTTAGCTGTTACTAACACTAATTCTAAATGCTCCCCGTTAGGAACATCGGAAACTTCTTTGCCATCCGGCTGCAACCTCTGGGTCAACTTATTTTCTAAGGGATGAGGGGGCTGGGAGGCGAGGTTTGTTCTCACAGGCAATACATTAGATAAATCCTGGCTTGCCACCACTACAGAATCATTTTCTTTGGCGGCCCCTGCATCCGCTATGCTGACCCAATTCATATAAATAATGGCAGATTTTATCCCGGTAGTTTGTTCATTTTTACGAAGAGTTTCGTAAATAACCGACATATTACTAATCGGTCTTCTTGCGGGCAAGTCCAGATATTTTTCGTACTCGCGAGTAAAGGTTTGTTCAAATTCTAAAACTCCCGAACCTGCCGCATCTAATCTGCGAGAAGGAGCGAAAATATCCGGGCTAGTTGGGGAATGTTTGTATCTACTTGGCGATCGCAATTCTACTTCCATAGATGCAGGAAGTGACAGCGCAGGCTCGGGATTTACGGGGACTACTGGCACTACAGGCGGTGGGGCAATTGGTGCCGGAATTGGTGCCGGAATTGGTGCCGGAATTGGTGCCGGAATTGGTGCCGGAATTGGTGCCGGAATTGGTGCCGGAGCAGAGGGGGGGCCCGGGGTAACTAGGGAAATCTGATTTGGTAAACTTCCTTGCGTGTAAGTTTGTCCAAAAGAAAAAGTGGGCAAAATGGCGTTTCCCCCACCAGCATTAATGCTTCCCCGGGTTCCATTATCGATCGCGCCGCCAACTACAAACGGTCGATCGATACCGCCTCCGTGGCGAATTGCGACTGCTCCCGCCCGCGCACCTCCGGCAGTAGAAATACTGGAAAAATTGCCCGATATATCGTTGAAAACACTGTTCGAGCTAAACAAACCGAGGGTTGTCACATCAACGCTGCCGCCAGTGCCACCAGTGCCGCCTTGAGCGTTGATAAAGCCCAACTGAATGTTATCAGTCGCGCTCAGGGAAACGCCTCCGCCGTTGCCGTTTGAAGTGCTGCTGGAGTTGAGATCGAGAGCCGAAATGCCCGATGAAGAGGTGACAGCAATATTTCCGCCGATCGCCCCCGAAGCGTTCAAAGCTCCCGCAGTTAAAGGGCCGGCATTGCTTTGGAGAGCGATCGCGCCTCCTGTGCCCGCCGATGACGAGTCGATCGCACCCGCAGCAACAGTATTCCCCTCAACTCGAATCCTCCCACCGTTCGAGGTAATATTGCCAGTCCGAACCTCGCCGCTTGCTTGCAGGTTCACGCTGCCGCCATCCGTCCTTAAATTACCCTCTAAGAGGACATTTGCTGCCTTGATATCGGCTCCCAAAGCGGCCCTGCTGTCCCCTCCGAAGGTAACAGAATCTCGCGCGTTAACGCTCAAACTGCGGGCTGCAATTGTGGAAGTCGCCGTCACGCTAGCAGCATCAGCCGAGAGCCGGCCCAACCTCTGAGTTTGACCGACTCTGCCGTCAAAAGTAATGTTGCCGCCAGCCCGCAGCGTCAAATTATTTGCGCGGCCCGGCGTGCTGTCGAGGGTATTGGCAAAAGCAATATTGCCGGTAGTGGCGGCTAGGGTGGCGGTGCGATAGACTGTGACGTTACTATTGAAAGTCATGTCGCCAGATGTCGCAATATTGCCCGAAACCTGGGTACTGTCGGCGTGGACGTACAAACTAGCCAGCGGTGCAGCTTGACCGACTGTAGCGCCGAACAGCACTCGCTGAGCGTCAAGTCTCAGGGCGCGAGATCCGTCAAGGCTACCGGAGAACAGAATGTTGCCCCTAGCTTCAGTGCTCAAAGCCACGTCAGCATTGAGGGATGCGTTTCCTGTAAAAGTGAGATCGCCGCCGGATGTCGCAATGTTGGCGTTGAGATCGGTTTTGGGCGCGTCGAGAGTCAAGCTAGCGCTGCCACTTGTTCTCAGGGGATTGTCGATCGCGATCGAGCTGCCTTGAAGTGTCAGCGGGCTGTTGAAGGTAATGGGTGCGACGATCGCGATCGAGGAGCTGCTACCGTTTTCGCGCCCGATCGCGATCGAGCCGAAACCCCCCGCCAAAGCGCCGAGATCCCTTGCCGTCAAGTCTAAAATGCCCAAAATATCGCCGGTGCCACCGATCCGAATTGCTCGGCTATCGTTGGGTTGCAAGCGAATTGTTCCCCCCGCACTGCTGACAGAATTGCTGCCGCCCCTCAAGTCAATGCCGTTAGCAGTGAGAGCGATATTGCCACCGTTAGCATTAAGTCCGCCCAGAGAGATGCTGCTGGCGAAAATGTTGATGTTGCCACCTTGAGTCTCGATTAAATCCTTGGGGTCATTGACAAAAAACACTCCGCCCGATCTAAAGGTTACGGTGTCTCCCGCGATCGCTTGCAGCGAAAGTTTGTTATCGGGCAAGTCTTGGACGGTGATGTAGCCCGGGGTTTCTAGAACCACGTTGCTGCCGGCCGCCATCTGTTCCAACTGCACTTCTGAGATCGATGTTTCATTAGGTTCTGGTGCCGCTTCGAGTCCGCCAGCGGTTGATTGCGCGCTGGTGTCGCCGTTACCGCTGACGATCGTAATATTTGCCGGATCGAGCAACAAATTGCCGATCGCACCGTTAGTCGCGCGGGTATCGATTTGTCCTTGGAAAGTTAAAGCATTTTTGCCGGAAACTTCGACTGTGCCGCCGTTACCTGCGGCGAGACCCCCGCGAGCACTAATATTGCCGAAGAAGCGAGTTGTATTGTCTGACCAAATTACCGCAGTGCCGCCATTGCCGCGGTCGATCGCGTTGGCTGCGATCGTAGAATCAGGACTAACATAAGTTACCTGTGCGTTCGGCACTGGTTCCATCCCCCGGAAACCGCCTCCGACGCGCACTGTACCTCCGCCGTTCGTCCCGGAAGCATAGATATTTGCGCCGAAGAGTCCAACTTTTTCCCCTAAAATATTGACTGTGCCGCCAGCATTCCCAGAAGGAGCAAATACATTTAAAGAACCCGAGACGATCGCACTTCCGGCAACTGCCGCCACTGTTTGGCCGCCAGTCAGTACCACTTGACCTTGTTCGTTAGTCGTTAAACCTGTGGCTGATGCTACGCCGGGGCCCGTCAGCAACTGAGGCAAAGAAACCGGGGCGATCGCCGATTTTTCAGACTGCAAAGACGGAGTAATTTCTAAACTTAATAAATTGCCAAATTGACTGATACGGACTGCATTTTTTCCCTGAACAGCAGCCACAGTAATTTGACCGTTGGGAGCGGATAATTGTCCTGTGTTAATAACTGTGCCACCGAGCAAAGTTAAATTTTGCCCGCTGCCAACTGCCAAGTTCCCCGCATTGACAATTGCACCCACTTGTGAATTATTAAAATTAAATTGATTGGGATTCCCCAGTAAAGCTTTGTAATCATTAATTCCTGCCGAATTGAACCAGCTATCGCCGAAACCAATACCTGTAGCAGTTGTCGCCAAAAACGACCCCGGCACGTTTAATCTAGCATTTTGACCGAAGACAATTCCGGCAGGATTCATTAAGAATAAATTCGAGTTGCCACCGCTTACAGAAATCAGACCGTTAATTACGGAAACATTGTCGCCGGAAATCCGCCCTAAAATATTTTGAATATTCGGATTAGTTAGAAAATTAGCTATTTGACCTTCGCTGAGATTAAATTGGCTGAAGCTGTGAAAAAGATTTGCGCCGTTTCCTGACAGTTGCCCGCCGCTAATGTCTGTGCGATTTTGCTCGGACTTAACAACAGTATTCGTGCCGTCAGTAGCAGGAACTACAGGTTGCGATCGCACTGCTAGCGGTAGCAGCCCAAAACCTAATGTCAAAATTAGAGCAGAACGAAAATAGGTCATTGGAGGAAGCTATTAGTCATTAGTCATTATTCATTAGTCATTAAGTAGATCGGCACAAAAAAGCAATAATATCTTGGCGGGGCGGGTGGAGCCAGTATCTTTACTTGTAAGCAGTTTATTGCTGCACTCACCCACCGTCCCATGTAATGTTTATGTGTAATCACCTACTTAGTCATTAGTCATGAGTCCCAGGAAACAAGGAAAAGCCACTTTCCCATTACCAATTCCCAATTCCCGATTACCAATTCTCCATTACCAATTCTAATCTCTTCTCGTTTTGATTTTTTTTGAGCTGTAATGTTCCGCCAAAGTGCCAATAAATTTAAAAAGGTCGATCGAACACCGCCACCGCCGGGGGTCGATCGCACTCCCAAACCACCCGTTGCCAGAATGTCGGAAATTTAAGGCAAATTTTGTATTTATCTCTCGCCAGTGTATTGACAAAATCCCCCCAGAGTCCTAAGATTGGAGCACTGATTTGGTGGGACAGCAAAAACCCACACCATAACTGGCTCCTCTAATAAAGTTAAAAACAAAATATTGATGCTTTTAGAGACCAACCATGCAAACCCCAGCTTTCCCATTTCTAACTGAACAAATAGTAGAGCGGATATTTTCGTCAGGCGAACTGACTCGGGATGACAGACAGCGAATTCAGTCAATGCTCTTAAATGAGTCGATCGGCGAAAATGAATTGAGCTTAATTGAAAAAGTGATGGAAGGCGTAGTCAAGGGAATACTTGACGTGATGAATTAGTTGATAACTGGCGCTAACATATCTAAATGTAGGGTGCGCCGAGGCGCACCTTAGCCTAATTTTAAATAAAATCGAAAATCGAAAAGCGAAAATTCTGTCACCGTTCTAAAAATCATCATCCGGGCCGTCATCCGGGCTGTCATCCGAACTCTGATCGCGACGCACAAGTTCAGAAGGAGGCCTATCGTTACTCCAAGCCCACCAAACGCCATCGCACTGGCAGCGGTAAAATTCTTGCCACTTGCGGCGGTTGAACTCGGTGTATACTGGCGATCGGCGATTAATCCAGACCTCAGCGGCATCAGTGCAGCTTGCACCGCACTTGGGACAGCAAAACTCATTAGCGTGAACCGCCGTCGCAGTCCATTCAGGAGGATGTGGAGCAAAAGCTTCCATGTGTTAGAGTTTCTATCTAAACTGCTGGTAATTACGGCAAATCAAGGCTTGCTAAAGATCCGCAGAGTTCGGAATGACCTAAGCAATGACATCAGTACGCTGTTGAGTGCGTAATTTATCGGCCCGTTATTTTTTTTTAGCATTTGCCGTCAGATGAATAGTATAACTGATGTGGTGCCAGCCGTCGATCGGCATTCTTAAGTATTTCAAGGACTAGGCTCATGTCAATCTACAATCTTATCTCGTTTCTGGGAATTTTTGGCTTATGTGCGATCGCCTGGATTTTTTCAGAAAACCGACAGTCCAAGTATATTCCATGGCGCGTCATCATCTGGGGCATTGGACTGCAATTAGTCTTAGGATTTTTAGTATTCCTGTTCCCCCCAACTCGCATCGCCCTAGAGTGGTTTACTGGCTTACTGGATGGAGTATTCACCGCTGCTGACGCTGGAGCGAGATTTGTATTCGGGAGCAATGTTGTACCGATACCTGGTAAAGCTCCGGCAGTTAATTTAGGATATATTTTTGCCTTTAGAGCTTTACCGACAGTCATCTTTTTTTCGGGCCTCATGGCCTTGCTATACAACATCGGCGTGATTCAAATTATCACCGAACTTTTTGCCAAAATCTTTTATACCACAATGCGGTTGAGCGGCGCAGAAGCCCTCAGCGGCGCTGCTAATATCTTCGTAGGAATTGAAGCGGCAATTGTCGTCAAGCCTTATTTGCCGAAAATGACTCGTTCGGAACTTTGTGCAATCCTCTCTTGCTGTTTTGGGACGGCCGCTTCTTCAACTTTAGCAATTTACGTTAGTTTTCTAAAGCCAGTTTTTCCCAATATTTTAGGGCATTTAGTTTCAGCCTCAATTATCGCCATTCCCGCTTGTTTTGTCCTCTCCAAAATCTTAGTACCCGAAACAGGCGTACCCCTGACAATGGGCGGCATTCCCAAGGAAGAACCGAAGCCTCAAGGCCGCGAGTTTGTGGGCGAAGAAATTTCGGACACGGAGCGCGAGGAATTCAAACAAGAGACTGTTGGGGGAGAACCAATCGAACGAGTTAGCCCTTTGGATGCAGCGATAATTGGTGCATTGGACGGTGTAAAAATGGCAGTAGCAATTGCCGCTGTTTTGATTTTAATCTTAGGCTTAGTTTCCTTAATCAATCAATTCTTTGGCTGGCTGGCAATTTTGCCAGGCCCAATTGGTGACTTGTTCAAAGTTGTCACCTTAGCCAACATTATGGGAGTCTTATTTTATCCCCTGACGCTATTAACAGGAGTTCCATTAGAGGACTCTTGGCAAGCGTCAGTAATTATCGGTCGCAGGTTGTTAGAAACGGCGATTCCTCCCTATCAAACTCTAGCAGAAGCATCGGCAAACAAACTGGTGAGCGATCGTACCGTTTTAATTGTCAGTTACGCCCTTTCCGGCTTCGCCCACTTAGCCTCCGTCGGCATATTTGTCGGCGGCACGATCGCCCTAATTCCATCCCGCCGCAAAGACATTTCCGAACTCGGTTGGAAAGCATTATTTGTCGGCACTTTAGCGACAATGATGATCGCTTGCATCGCGGGCACCTTCGACACCGGAGACGCCAGCATTTTAGGCGCTAAGACAGCCCCTGCTGCCCCGCTAACAGCCCCTGATTCTCCAAAACCACTGCCATCCCCAGCCGCTAATTCAAAGCCGTCAGTTGCCCCAGCAATTGTCAGTCCGAAGCCTTCGGCTAATACCCAAAAAGCGTCTCCCCGAGTTCAAGAATCTCCCTCTCCCGCATCCAAGAAAAACCCTTAATTATCTTCTATGGACTTGTAGGGGCGGGTTTTACGAACAATATTTAACTAGGGTCAAAAATCTACAGAAACCCGCCCCCACAGAACCAATAACCTACATCAACTTTGATTTCGATGGCATCAGCTCTTGGGTGGGCGCGGGTTTACGAGATTGTAGGTTTTAGGCAATTATTGTCGGTAAAACCCGCCGCTACGAGGTACTGACCAATATTATTGTTTTTTTATCTAGATGCAATTACCAATTACTAATTACCCCAAAATTTATGAATCCCGATCCAGAAATTCGCCGCCTGTTAGATGTGATGCCCGCTTCCGGCCGCATGACGTGTAAAATCATTAATAAGCCCCAACAATCAACAGTAATTGACTGCGATTTTCCTTTACCTTGGAATCAATCTCGCCCGATTTATATTAATTTTGATTTGTGGCGGCTGCTATCTAAGCCGCAGCGGGATTTACTGCTATTGCGGAATGTCAGTTTTCTGTGCAATGTTAAGTGGTTTAAACCGGATATTTATCAAGGTGCGGCTCTGGCGGGAATTGTCGGGACTGTTGTAGAATTGTTGCAGGGAGATGCGATCGGCACTGCGATCGCGGGCGGTTTGACGGGACTCGCCATGACTCGAATTTGGCGCGACAACCGCAGTTCCCAAGTAGAGTTAGATGCTGATGAAGGGGCGATTAGAGTAGCGGGAAGGCGCGGTTACAACGAAGCGGAAGCTGCCGGACATTTGCTTGGGGCGATCGAGGCTGTGGCGCAAATTGAAGGGCGCAGTTTGGATTTTAATGAGTTGATTCGGTGTCAAAACTTAAAGGCGATATCGGGTATTTCGGCGGTGGGGGTGCCCGATAGTATCAGGCAAGATTGAAATCAACTTAAATGCCAAGGAACTTATTTTAATTACATCGCGAGTACCAACGCACCTGTACCCTGAGCGCGATCGTACCATTCATCTGTGTACAGACAAGACAAACCCACAAGTCGCTTTAGCACCCGCATAGCTTCATTTAACCATACCGCGGCTATTTGAAGTGCTACATAAATCTGACAGCACGTATTGATTTATTTCCCCGCGACTCAGCTTCAAGAAAATATATTCTTCGCCGTTAGTTATCATCCCAAAAGTTGGGTTTTCAGCGTGAGGATTCCCCATCACTTCTGCTAAATTCTGCGGAACAGCCTGCGAAACGCTGAAACCATCTTCTTTACTTTCAATTAACACTATCAAAAATTAAGTTTGGATGCCTTAGTCCTCCATACGCCCTTGTAAAACCCGAACTTCATCTTCTCCGAATATCTCAATTTTCCGAGATTTCGCGCCTCTAATTCAAAATGGCAAATCGCACAAATCCATGACATCAAGTAGAGGAGGTAGCATGATAATATTGACTGTACCTTCGGAAATTTCATCTCCTTCTATATAGCAATCCTAAATGAGTCACAAAAATTTATCTTAATTAATACCAACTTAATCAGGATTGGTGAAGCCCAATGTGTTTACAATTGATTGAGGAGTGCTATAGTAACCGTCAAGGCGTTAACACATAGACGAGAAGTTGTCGGCAATCTCACGAGCATCGCAAAACCCTATCGCCAAACCCTACAGTTACGACTACGCCAGAAAGTTATTCGTGCTATAGCAATCCTAAATGATTATACTCGTTACCAGGCAGAGCCTGGTAACGCATATCCGGAGGCTTTGCCTCCATTGTCGCAGCCGAGGCAGAGCAAGAGTGACATCGGTTCCCAGGCAGAGCATGGAAACCAGTTAACCAGTTATTGAAACTAATTTAGGATTGCTATATTGACATCACTAAATAGTACGTGATAATTTACGAGGGTAAGGTATGAATTTTCAGACCGGGTAATTTTATGACAGAAACTCAACTGTTAGACAACGCTTCTTTACTTAAAAAAAATATTATTCCAGAAATCATTCCCTCCGAAAACTCGCTCGACATCAATCTCAGGAAAAGTCAACAAGTAACGCCAACAGCGACGCCCGCCCCCGAAAGTTCACCTGCACTAGGCAGCATCGAACCGTCGCCAGAGACTCCTGTGCAGAAAGAGGAAGACGGCGACAAAGAAACGCCAAAACCGACGCCCGACCCCAAAAGTTCACCTGCACTAGGCAGCATCGAACCGTCGCCAGAGACTCCTTTGCAGAAAGATGAAGACGACGACAAAGAAACGCCAACAGCGACGCCCGCCCCCGAAAGTTCACCTGCACTAGGCATCATCGAACTGTCGCCAGAGACTCCTTTCCAGAAAGATAAAGACGACGACCTCTACAAGACTTCTGGCAAAGTCCAAATTGGCTTCAAAGGGAAACAACCCCTACTCGTAAACGGTACAGTGTCCTACAACGATGAAGAAATAGTCGTCAAAGGACAAGTTTCTTCCACAAGCAGCAAAGTTGAAGGTTCGCTATTCACAGGAACTTTCAAGATCGATATTGCTAAAGCAAAAGAGGGAACAATAGAAGCCACTGTGCAAGATGAGGGCAAAAATGATGACACCGAGTACAAGTTCGCCGGGCTAGATATTGATGTCAAAGAATTAAATTTTACGAGCAGCAGCGATCTCAACCTGAAAACCCAATTTAAACTGCCTAAGAACATCGACAAATTCTACTTGCCGAGTAACTTAGCTGGCCAAAGGCTAGCCGGTGAACAAGACACTATAACCCTCACTTTAAATCCTGCCGGCGCGAGCATAACCGGAGGAAAAATTAACCTTCCTACAGAGCTGGAAAAAAAACTAGAGTTCAAATTAAAAGGAATCGACCTCAAACCAACTCAACTCTCCGCAGAATTGCAAACAAACCCTGAAACCATCGTCAAACTTCAAGGAAAAATTGATGCTTCTCTTACCAAAAGCTTTAAGGCTAATCTCGATTTAGCTGACCCTAACTTTATTCAATTTAGCAAGACAGGCTTGGATGTAAAGGGCAAGCTTACTGTCAAGGATGCGGTCATTGTACCGAAGGTTGTAACTGTTAAAAGTGCTGAACTAGAAATAGACACTCAGAAAGGAGATTTTGGGGCAAAGGCTAAGGTAAAGATTCCCAAAGACATTGAGCTAGACGGAGAACTAAAAATCAAAAATAAGCAGCTCGATTCAATTGGTCTTCAAGCTGATAACTTAGATATAAAAATTCCGAGTGCAGGCGTCAAATTACAGAAAATAGGAGCGACGCTCAGCAACTTGGCAGCCGACTCCAAGGAGCGAGCTAATATTAGTGGCACTATCGGGCTTGCTAGTCTAGAACAGTTTACAATCAATCTGCCCTTGTTTGGAAAAAAAGAAGGTTTTATTTTAAAAGCAGAGGGAACAACTGATATTAATGCAGAACGCCTCAATTACAAGGGAAACGCTAAATTTTTAGCTGGCATTGCTGAAGGCAGGTCTGAAGTTGATCTCAATTGGGAAAATGGAACTCTCAAAGTAGAGAGTGACATGAACATCCTCAACGGTACTATAACCACTAAGACTAAATTTGGGGCTAACAGCAACTTCGATTTTGCAGCGATCGCAGGCGCAACCCTCAAGGTTCCCGACTTTGTACCTATTATTAAGGGTAAGACATTAGGCTCAGGAAATGGTGGGATTAAATTCACGAACGACAAAAACTATTCTAATGACTACGTTGCAGCCTGGGGTGAGATTAACATTCCTCTTGTGTTTACGTCTATAAAAAAGCGGTTCGGCTACAAAATTCCTTTCCAGGGCGAAAACAAATCTTTAGGCGGTCAAGAAATAGACGATGTTTCCAATGACCTGAACAAAGCTATCTCAACAATTACCAGTAGCTCATCCCAAGGTCAAAGGTCAGCTAAAGATATCTCAACCATTAGCAGTAGCTCTCTCCCAGGTCAAACGCCAGCTAAATATATCCTGCTAACAGCAGAGTGGGACAATCCCTTTCCCAATAAAAAGACTACATCAAGTGTGTTTCTTACAGGAGAAACAAACGGGACGTTTGCAAACCAGTCCTATGAATTGGATGAAACAGGAGCTGCTAAATCAGAGGGGACTACGCTCACGGAAGTGCCAGGGGTTCTACCTGGGGTCACGGGCGGTGGAGGAGTGTTGCCAACAACGCTTACTAGCAAAGTTAATGAGTTTAAAGGACTGGTTCAAGTTGTTCCCGAATTATCTTCAGATACGTCAAAAACGCTCATATTACAGGATGCAGACAAAATTTCAGAGATTACCAAGAGCTTGTATGCCAGCAAAGTTGTTGTAAAAACCGACGACGGGCAAGAGAAAACCGTAACGCCCAGAACCTCCTTCATTAAATTGACCCAAGACCCGACAATTGACCAAATTCAAGTTGAATTCGACAGTAGTCGCTCTGGTCAATCAACAGATAGCTTACAGCTTGCCAGCCCTGAAACTCAGGGCCAATCACCGCAAACATCAGCCTCCCAAGCCAAAAACTCCAGCGTCACCATCAACTACGGTGCTTTTGACCCAGACTCAGAAGCCAAAATCAGCCTCTTCTACGACACAGATGGCAGCGGTACAGATGGCATACTCATTGCTGACAACCTCAATGAAACTGACGGCTCTGGCAACTACACTTGGGATGTTAGCAGCCTGGCTACTGGGACTTACTACATCTACGCTGTCATCGAAGATGGCGAAAACCCTCCTATTTACGAATATGTACAGCAGCCAATCGAAATTGAAGAAGCAGGCGCTCCAGAGCAAGTCAAAGGCTTAGAAGCCAAGTGGACTTCGGGTACGGAGATAGAACTCGAATGGGAGCCGGTCAAAGATCCTGATGTCGCCTACTACGCCATCAAGTACACCAGCGACGCGGCAGGGTCAGAAGAAACAGAAGTTGTGACCACGAACGGCCCTACTAGCACAGTTGTCATCCCGAACTTAACTTTTGGCGAAACCTACCGCTTCACTGTCGAAGCCGTCGATCAGGATGAAAATAACAGCAAAGAAAGCGAGGCGGAGATTGCCACTGTTGGCAGCGAACCAACCGTCGAGCTGGCTGAAGGAGAATGGGAAGAAAAGGCAGAACCTGGAAAGACCTACACCGCTCAAATTATCAAAGAAAACGAAGATGACACCTTAACCCTACTGGAATCGCCTCCGGGGGCGACCTTAGATGCCGATGGCAAATTGACCTGGCAAGTCCCAGAAAACGCCTCTGGATGGTACAAGATTCGCATTGAGTCAACAGATTACTACGGGCAAACCGAGGTACTGAGTTACGAGCTACTAGCTGAAAAGGATGATAATCTGACAGCAGCCAACCAACGCACTCTTCAAGGCAGTGGGGGCGATGATACGTTGGTTAGCGGCCCTGGTAATAGCTTCCTCAACGGTGATAAAGACAACGATTTCATCACAAGCAGCACTGGCGATGATACTCTAGCAGGCGGTTCTGGAGATGACACCCTTTCAGGTGGCGCTGGCAATGACACTCTCTCAGGTGGCAGCGGTAGCGATGCGGCAAACAGCGACTCAGGCAGCGACTTCGCCCTCGGGAATACGGGCGATGATACTTTGACAGGGGGCAGCGATAGCGATGCTCTCTACGGCGGTAAGGAGAATGATCTAGTGGACGGCGGTGAAGGGGATGACACGCTGTTAGGCGAACTTGGCGACGATAGCCTCTCTGGAGGAGATGGCAACGACACCCTCACCAGCGGTCAAGGTAATGACTGGCTAGATAGTGGAACTGGCAATGACTTAGCATTTGGTCAAGCTGGGGCAGACATTATTAAAGGTGACGTCGGTGAGGATAGTCTTTATGGTAACGAGGGCGACGATGAGGTGTCTGGAGGAACTGGAAATGACTCGCTCTTTGGCGAGGGTGACTTTGACGCTCTCAACGGTGGCGAGGGCAATGACTTTCTCTCTGGTGGCGAAGGAAGTGACTCGCTGGCTGGCGGTGCGGACAATGACAGTCTCACTGGTGGTGCGGGCGACGACTCAACCACAGGCGGTCGCGGCAATGATTTAGTGGTGGGCGACAGCGGCTCCGACAGCTTGATTGGCGGTATGGGCAGCGACAAGCTGTTTGGCGAGGAGGGGTCTGACTCGCTAATTGGCGCTGAAGCGCTTGCTGACAATCCGGGGCGTGGCGAGGTGGACACCCTGACTGGAGGAGCGGGCTATGACATATTCGTACTGGGTGAGGCAAACCAGCCGTTCTACGATAGTGGCAACTCAGCCAATCAAGGCTTAGGCGACTACGCACTAATTGTTGACTTCAAAGCGAGCGAAGACTTGATCGTGCTGTCAGGTTTTGAGAGCGAGTATGTGCTTAAAGCTTCTCCTACTGGTTTGCCGACGGGAACCGCCATTTTCCGTAGCTCCAACTTGGCAACCGAACTAATTGCCGTTGTTCAAGGAGAAGGGCCTTTGAGCTTGGCAAACGCTGCTTTCAGTTTTGTTTGAACTGGGGACAGGGGATTAGAGCCGTTTTTATATCATTTCCGGTTACACCGGAATGATGTTGACGGTTGACGGTTGACTGTTGACTGTTGACGCCGTGAACAGTCAACCGTCAACCGTCAACAGTGAACTCGAATTTACTATTCCGATGCTAACGGATTTGATATTACGCCATCCACCTCTTTTCTTTGCCAAAAAACGTTTTCAGCCCCTAAAGGGGCTAGAAAATATCTAAGTTCCATTAACATTAATTTTTTGTTTAAGTCCGCGTAGTCCGTTGTTGATTGTATCATATTTGTGAGTTAGGTTTGTAGTTGCGCGCGATCGCCAACTCAGGAACAATGATAAACTTGATATTCATACCCATCCACCGCAGGCAAATCGCGCGATTCAACCTGACAGTTATGTGCTTCTAGATTGACAGGTGCGCGAAAATTAACCAGCCACAAATCCAGCGGACGTTCTAATTGACTGAGTGTTTTGTCAAGTGTCCCTGCCGCTATTTCCGGCCCATCCCTTCTCTGATTAGCCAAAAGAAACAGCGGAGAATCAAAGGCTTTAACTTCTTCTTTCTTCCTAACAGCCGTTACATCCGTTACATCCCCTACAAAATCCGTTGCCGAACTTCTTTCCCATTCCCACCCTATCCCCATCAACTCTCCTATTTCTACATGAGTCTTTTGAGTAGTGGCAATTAACACGGGAACTTTCGATACTTGGCTGATAATCGGAATTAAAAGGTCGGGTTTGTAATATTTGCGATAGCCGAGATTGGAATTTACTGTGACACCGCTAAAAAAACCCATTGCTAAAATTAGCACCACTGCTTTTTTGCCCGGAACTTCGAGCGCCCGTAAATTAAACCATTGACTTTTTACTGTAGGTGTGTTAAAAATAACCGCCAAGGTTGCTCCTAAAAGCAATATCACCCCTGGAAAGTAGACGAAATTGTATCGAGCCCCGCGAGTTAGGTCAATCCCTAAAATATATGCAAAGCTGAAAAATAGGAAAATTGAGCCTATCACAAATCCGCCGAAAATAACAGTACCCAAACGAGTATCGGGCGTTGTTAAGGACTTTTTAAGGGCGCTAAACAGGAGGGGAAGCACCAATATAAAAAATATTGTCATTACGATGACCGATGCAACTACTACTGCCAAATTGGGCGATTCCACCGGCAGCAGAGACATGACAGTGATCCATCCAGCTAAAGCTTGAAAAATCGGCGCGATCCAATCTAAGAATGTGCGATCGCCGCTGACAATCCAATTAGTTAGTTCGCTGCCGTATTTATTTGACAAAAATACTGGCAGCCAAACTAAACCGCCAGCCAAAGTGCCGATCGCTACTGCGAAAAGCCGCCAGAAGATTTGAAATTGCCAAATATTAGGCTGCTGGCTGTTGTCAATTGGCAACTTTCCATTAAACTGCTGCCAGATTACAGCAATTAATGCTATTGCTTCCGCACACAAAGTCAGTGCAAAAAAGTAGTGAACAGCAATTCCCAAACAGTTAACAACTACCCAAAGCAGCACCGCCCAAATAGGCAGGGGAGCGCGCTGTTGCAGCTTTTTTGCAGCTAAGGCGAGGCAAAAAAGAGAGGCAATAACTAATAAAATTCCTAAAGTGTAATGGCGAGCTTCTTGAGCGAGATAAATGCCGTAGGGAGAAACTGCCATCATCGTGGCCGCACATTGACCGACTAAACGAGAACTAAAAGCAAATTTCCCCAACAAGTAGATAGCTGGAACTGAAATCACGCCCAATAATGCAGGAAGAGCTCGCCCAATCCAAACTAAACTATCCTCGGTCGGCCCAAACAGTCGCATCCACCAGTGGGCGAGCATAAAATACACTGGTGGATGATTGCTTTCTAGCAGCAAATGGTTGAGGACATCTGCAATGCCAGCACCGACACGGAATTGCAGCGGTTCTAATAATGTAGAAAGGTCGATCGCGCGATCGATCGGCACCCCTCGAAAACTGTTGCCCAAACTAAACACTAGAGTGGAAAACTCATCCGTCCACAGCGGTTTCGAGTCCAAATTGGCAAAGCGCAAAATAAAGGCGATCGCAGTCCACAGAAATAGCAACAACAGTTGTTTGTTCTTAATCATTAATTCAGTCATTCAAAGGCATAGGGCAGAACAGCCATTCGTCATTAGCCATGAGTCATTTTATCCATTATCAATTACCAATCACCAATCACCAATTACTAATTACCCACTGTCCATTGCCCATTTCCCATTACCTACTTCACATCCGTCACCCGCCAACTCAGCTTCATGTTGATCCAGAAATTCCACAGAGTCACAGTTGCGATCGCAATTAAATTAGCCAAATATTCATTCATCCCAAAAACATTAAACAGCACATTCACCAGCAGCACATTCAAAATCAAACCCATCAAGCAAATGGTATTAAATTTCAACAGCCGTTTCAATCGCTGGCGCTTTCCTGGCTGCCGCTTAGAAATATCCCCAAAAGTCCACAAATCATTCCACAAAAAGTTACTGATAATTGCCAATTCAGCAGCAACGATCAGACTGCGAGTCAGCTCCCAATTGAGGATATCCCGCAGCACGTACAAAACCCCCATATTCACAAACACGCCGCTGAAACCCACAATGCCAAACCGCAGAAACTTGCCCATCGGCCAGCGGGCAAACCGCAACCGAAGCAAATGTCGCAAATACTCAATATACTGTTTCCCAGTAACTTTGCTCTCGCCTTCTTGCCGCTCCTGAAACACGTAACCCACTTCTCCAATCCAGCGGATATCCCCCCTGCCGAGCACTTCAATCAATATTTTGTAACCAGCAGGATTCATGGTTTTGCCCGCAATGCAAGTGCGACGCACCATAAAATAGCCGCTCATCGGATCGGAAACTCGGCCCACGACTCCCGGTAGGATCACCAACCCCACGGTTTGAGCGCCCCGCGATAAAAATCGCCTGACAACGCTCCAGTCGCTCACCCCGCCCTCGGCAACGTGACGACTCGCAGCAGCTAAATCGGCTCCCCGCTGAATTTCTGCTAAAAGCTGCAATAGCGTCTCCGGGGGATGCTGCAAGTCGGCATCGATGACGCCCAAAACCTCACCCTGAGCGGCTTGCCAGCCGCGAATTACCGCTGTGGAAAGTCCCCGCTCCTCTTCCCGGCGCATTACCCGCAATTGCGGATATTCCGGTGTCAGGGACAGGGCGACTTCCCAGGTGCGATCGGGGCTGTCGTCATCGACTACAATTAATTCGTAGTTGCCGGGAAGGATACCATCGAGCAATTGGCTCAATTTTTCCACAATACTCTTGACATTCTTGCACTCGTTGTAGGTGGGAATTACCAGGGAAAAATAAATTGGCGGTGTGCCTGCGTCTGTAAAAGTTGAATTGAAAGTCTCTACAGCAGGAATTTGCAAAGGCCCAGACGGCACTGGCAATAGCTGATTTGCTTCATTGATCCCCATAATTTCAGTGTCCAGAAAATAAAGGATGGTTTTGTAAGACTTAAGATTGTAAAATATCGTTCCTCCATAATTGATTAGTTAAAATATAAAAACGCCTTAATTCTAGGCAGCCATTCTGTAGCTTAGCTAACAAAAAAACTGTGGATGCAATTCTCGATCGAGCTTTACAAGGTTATAACATCTCTTCCGCAGAAGCCTTGGTACTTTTGCAGCAAAGAGATCCAGATGCGCGAGCTTCTATTCAAACAACCGCTGATTTGCTCCGCCGCCGACAATCAGGGGATACTGTCACCTACGTTATCAATCGGAATATTAATTTTACTAACATTTGCGAGCAGCATTGCAGTTTCTGTGCATTCCGCCGCGACGAGGGAGATGAGGGCGCTTTTTGGTTAGATGCAGCTCAAATTCAGGAAAAGGCAACTGATGCAGTGCAGCGGGGTGCGACGGAAATTTGTATGCAGGGCGGCTTAAATCTTCAAGCTAAGCTCAACGGCGCATTTTTACCTTATTATCTGCAATTGGTGAAAACTATTAAGGATAAGTTTCCTCAGTTGCACTTGCACGCTTTTTCACCTCAAGAGATAGAATTTATTGCCCGAGAAGATAATCTGAGTTTCAGCTATGTAATTTCGGCTTTGCGGGATGCAGGAGTCGGTTCGATGCCGGGAACCGCGGCGGAAGTTCTCGACGATGCTGTGCGACGGGTGATTTGCCCGGAAAAACTAAATTCGGCAACTTGGCTGGAAATTGTGGGAACTGCTCACAGTCTGGGTTTGCCGACAACGAGTACGATGCTTTGCGGCCATATTGAGACGGCCCAACAGCAGGTTTTGCATTTAGAAAAAGTGCGATCGCTCCAACAAACTGCGATCGACCAAGACTATCCAGCACGCATTACAGAATTTATTTTACTACCCTTTGTCGGGCAAGAAGCACCGGCACCTTTGCGGAGTCGAGTCGGCCGCGATCAACCAGTTTTAGCAGATACATTGTTACTCACCGCAGTATCCAGAATCTTCTTGGGAAATTGGATTCCCAATCACCAACCGAGTTGGGTAAAATTAGGTTTAGATGGAGCTACAGAAGCGCTGAAATGGGGCTGCAACGACATCGGCGGTACATTGATGGAAGAGCACATTACTACAATGGCCGGTGCGGTTGGCGGCAGTTGTCAATCTGTCGAAGATTTGCAAAATGCGATTCGTTCTTTGGGGCGGGATTATCAGCAAAGAGATACAATTTATCGACCTTTAGGAGTTTACAATTTGGCAGGAATTGTGTAGATTTTCGGAGGCGGAGTGCGAAGTGCGTAACGTATCCTACGAGTTTAGCCGATCGCACTTTCAAATTCTTCTAGCGCTTGCAAATTTCCAACCTGCCAAGCACGTTCCACTGTAGCCGGAATCAGTTGGGCGATCGCGATTTCTGGAAAATTCGGGCTAATATCCGATTCTACATACTCTCCATCTTGCAGCAAATAAATGCGAAGTCTGCCGCTGTCATAAACCCATACTTCTGGAACTCCAATAATTTTATAGGCATCGATCGTAGTTTTAGAAGTAACATCCGTCTCAATTGCTAAATCGGGCGGCGGATCGTCCGGTAAAAGTCGGCGGCGGCCAATCATCCGTTGATAATTTAGAATATAAAAGCAAGCATCAGGTTCAACTCCTGCTGCACCTTCCCGTTTGAAAGTAGTAGAACCAAAGGGTTCGTATCTTCTGCCCGCAGACTTGAGTAAAATTTTTACAATATCGGCAATTAAATCTTTCGGAATTTCGCGATCTAGTAAGGGAACCATAATTTCTAAGGTACTGTTGCTGTAGGCAATTCTGGTTCTTCGCTTTTCTCCCAATTCTTCCAAAATTGACTCAAATTCCAGCCAAATTATATTGGAAATAGTTACGACACTGCCGGGAGCAAGCTCGATCTGGCTAACAGGTTTGAGGATGGGGGTGATAACAATCATAAGCTGAATTGCGAGCTAGTTGTTAAGTTTTTGCCAAGGGCAGGCAGGATGCCTACCACACAAGAAAATTTATTATTTGTGGAACAGGCATATTGCCTGTTTTTGATAAGAAGACAAGATATCTATTGAGTTTAGTACGGGCAACGAGAAGAGATTCGCGATCGCAATTTTGACTCAATTTGAATAGGCCACAACTGCTTTGTCTATTTTCACCTGTTCCGGCACACTTGACAGCATCACTCACACACTATACTATCTTAAAAGACAGTTTGTTTATGATAAAAAAAAATAAGAATGGCAACAATCAACGGTACCCCGGGTCCTGATTTGCAACGTGGCACGGCCGAATCGGACATTATCAGCGGCTTGACGGGGAACGATACCCTCTACGGCTTGGGAGCAAACGACCAATTGTTGGGCAACGAAGATAACGATACGCTGTGGGGAGGGAAAGGCAACGACATCGCGCGTGGCGACATAGGCAATGACCAGATTTTTGGCGATCGCGGCAGTGATATCCTCTACGGCGACGACGGCATAGATACCCTGACAGGTGGCAATGACAGGGACATTTTTGTACTCAGTCGAGGTTCAGATATTATTACTGATTTTGTAAAGGGACAAGATGCGATCGGTCTGACAAACAGCTTAAATTTTAACGACTTTAATATCGCACCCGGTAGCGGCAACAATACCGGCAGCACCATCATTTCCGACCGCCAAAACGGTCAAGTCTTAGCAATTCTGCAGGGAGTTGACAGCAGCAGCCTCTCTTCTAGCGACTTTACCGCAAATATCACACCATTGCCACCAGCGATCGGCACCGATGACAACAACAATTTAGCCACAGCGCGCAACCTAGGGGCGATCGCACCAACACCCCAAACCGTCAGCGACTTCGTAGGAGATGGCAACCCAGCAAACTTCTATCGCTTCAGCTTAACAGCACCTACAAAAATTACTGCTAACCTCACAGGACTCAGAAGTGATGCCGATTTCTCTCTAATTCAAGATATTAACGGCAACAACAAAGTTGATGCCCAAGACATCCTCGAATCATCAGAAAACGAGGCCACTCAGCAAGAAACAATTAGTCAAGATTTACTGCCGGGAAATTACTTTCTCCTAGTCAATCAATTCGAGGGAAATACTAACTACAACCTCAGCCTGTCGGGGACGCCGGTAAACGCTCCCATCCCCCCGAATGACAATACAGTAGCTACCGCCAGAAATGTCACCCTTACTTCTGCTCCCCAAACCTTCAGCGGCTCCGTAAGCGACATTGACTCCGATGACTATTACCGGATTAATGTGACTTCTCAAAGCGATGTCAACCTCAAATTAAGCTTTGCCAATGCCACTGAGAATGCTGATGTTGATTTGTTCCTTGCCCGAGACAGCAACGGCGACGGTGAGATAGACAGCGATGAAATAATTGACGCTTCTGAAAACCCAGGTAGCAATCTTGAAGAAATTTCCCTCAATGCTTTAGAAGCAGGTGAATACATTGTTTTAGTTGAGCAAATCGAGACCAGTTCCGGCAGTACAAATTACACATTGGAAGCATCGGCGACACCGGACATCACTCCCGCAACACCCATACCGCCATCGACCACACCAGAGTATAACACCTATTTTGGTTACGGCAATATTGATGCTGCTGCTGCTGTGAGTAGGGCTGGTGGGCGATCGCCATTTCCAGATGTTCCCAATATTACAGGTGCTGTTCCTAACAACAATGTGAGCGATCTCAATAGCATCAATGCACCTGAAGTGTGGAATCAAGGAATTACAGGCAAAGGCGTAATAGTCGCCGTTTTGGATACTGGCGTTGACGTGAAACACCCTGACTTAGCTAGTAATATTTGGGTCAACTCGGGGGAAATTCCTGACAACGGAGTGGACGACGACAACAACGGATTTATCGATGACGTGAACGGATATAACTTTTCAGACAATACTTCCGATCCGTCAGAAGTTCCCGGTGAGAACGCATTCGGCCACGGTACTCACGTTGCCGGCACCATTGCGGGCAAAAAAAATGGGGCGATTGCTGACGTTAACGGCGATCTCTACGATATCACCGGCGTTGCCTACGATGCTCAGATTATGGCAGTCCGGGTGTTGGTCGGCCAACGCGGTGCCGGGAGGTTCGCCAGCCCAGTCGCAGCGGGTATTGATTATGCGGTGGCTAACGGGGCGAAGGTGATTAACATGAGCCTAGCCAATCGTGAGTCTGATGCCAACCAGCCGAAAGATCAGCCAGACACAAGAGCCGCCCTTGAGAGAGCGAGACAAGCAGGAGTTCACGTTGTCGCGATCGCTGCTGGGAATAACAGAAATAAATTTGCAAAAGGTCAGGTCACTCGGCCAGCGCAGCCATCTCGCTTGTCCCAGAACAATTTGGCGATTGCTGTCGGGGCATTAGACAGTAAAAATTTGCAGTTTGCTGACTTTTCCAACCCCGCTGGCGTTGACCCGATCAACTTTGTTTCCGCACCGGGAGTGGGCGTATTGTCAGCCACACCCGACAATACTTATAAGCCCATGAATGGCACTTCAATGGCGGCACCCCACGTTGCCGGGGTGATGGCATTGATGCTGCAAGCCAATCCTAATTTGTCTCCGGGTCAACTCGAGCAAATCCTGATTCAAACCGCAAATCCGATAGGAATTACAGGAATTCCTGTGTAGCATCAGGTTCTTCCTGATTCTTCCTTCATGTCCTTCGCGTCTTCGCGGTTCAATCATACCAATTCTTCAGGCCAGAAAAAAGCAGTAGGAACACGGCACTGCCGTGTCCCTACCCGATATCTGCATATTTTATGACAGTTGATTTTATCGAAATTTACGACAATGCTTTGGATGCTGCTACCTGCGACGAGATTATCCAAAAATTTGAAACTAGCGACCAAATTCACCGCGGTCTTACTGGACACGGCGTTGATTTAGCCAAAAAAGACAGCTACGACCTCAAAATTACTGGCCTTCCCGAATGGCTAGACATTGAAAGCCGGGTATTAAGTACCACTTTCGGATATCTAAAAAAATATTTTCGCAAGTATCTATTTGCCCTCGTTGGCGCGATTTCGCCTGGGCTATTTGACCCAAAAACAAATCAAACTATAACCCTGACTCCCGAAAATTTTGACCAATTTGAGTCAGTGTTTATGGATGACGTAATCAAACATATTTACAGGCGAGATTTTATCAAGGTGCAAAAGTATTTAAAAGGAACTGGTGGCTATCACCACTGGCATTCGGAAATTTTCCCAGACCCGGACAGTGCCGGGGAGGAGTCCTTGCACCGGGTGCTATTTTTTCAGTATTATTTGAACACGCTTGGTGAAGGTGGCGAAACAGAGTTTTTTTATCAAAATCTGAAAGTAAAACCGCAACAGGGAAGGCTATTAATTGCGCCGGCGGGTTTTACCCACGCGCACAAAGGTAACATACCGCAGACAGAAAATAAATACATTTTAACTTCTTGGATTCTGTTTCAAAATGCGGAGCGGATTTACGGTAGGGAGAGGCGCGGTTAATTGATTGGATTCAATTTTCGATCGTGCGATATAGCGTTTTTATTTGAGATGTCAGGCAGAGTCTGTGCCCCCACCCAAAGAAACAGGCAAGATGCCTGTTCCACAACATATCAATTTCTTGTGGGGTGGGCATCTTGCCCGCCCCAAAAAGACTTATCTCGCGCCTTTTTACACCTTAAACTTCTCCACAATCCGTCTCATCGCTTCTTCCACATTCTCCCGACTATTAAACGCCGAAATGCGGAAATAACCCTCACCCGCCGCACCAAAACCAGAACCCGGAGTTCCCACCACATTGCAAGTTTCCAGCAACTTCTGAAAGAAATCCCAACTCGACAAACCGTGAGGCGTTTTCACCCACACATAAGGTGCATTTTCGCCACCAAAAACCTCGATTCCCGCCGCTGTCAATTTCTCGCGAATAATCGCAGCATTTTCCATGTAAAAATTGACTAAAGCCTGAATTTGTGCCTTGCCTGCCTCAGAATAAACCGCCTCAGCACCGCGCTGCACAATGTAAGAAACTCCGTTAAATTTAGTAGATTGGCGGCGGTTCCACAACTTCCAAATTTCGACATCGGAACCATCTGCTGCTTTTCCAGTCAAAGTCTTCGGTACAACTGTTAACGCACAGCGAGTACCCGTAAAACCAGCATTTTTGGAAAAAGAACGAAATTCGATCGCACAATCACGCGCCCCTTCAATTTCGTAGATAGAATGCGGTAAACTCGGATCGGTAATATACGCTTCGTAAGCCGCATCGAAGAAAATAATCGAACCGTTAGCTTTAGCATAATTTACCCAAGCTTGCAAGTGTTCCTTGGTTGTAGTTGCCCCCGTCGGGTTATTCGGAAAACACAAGTAAATTAAATCGACTTTTTTGTCGGTGGGAATTTGGGCAGTAAAATTGTTTTCCGCTGTAATTGGCAGGTAAACTAAGCCGCCGTATTCGCCATTTTCGTTCGCATCTCCCGTGTGTCCGGCCATCACGTTAGTGTCTACATACACCGGATAAACTGGATCTGTAACTGCGATCGTATTATTGTTGCCAAAAATATCGAGAATATTGCCACAATCGCACTTAGAACCATCCGAAATAAAGATTTCCGAAGCATCAACATCGCATCCCCGCGACTTGAAATCGTGCTCGGCAATTTTCTCCCGCAGCCACTCATAACCTTGTTCCGGGCCGTATCCTTTAAAGGTATCCCGCGAGCCCATGTCTTCCACCGCCTTCACCATCGCCTCCCGACAAGCTTCCGGTAGTGGTTCAGTCACGTCGCCAATCCCCAGCCGAATGATGGGCGCTTCGGGATTCGCCTCTGCAAAGGCTTTCACCCGGCGCCCAATCTCGGGAAACAGGTAGCCGGCTTTGAGTTTGAGGTAGTTGTCGTTGATAGTTGCCATAGTTCGATCGCTACAAATGTCGTAGAATAGCTTACTCCCAATTGTCTCTCTCCAGCAGCAGCAAGTTCGGCAACCAGCAGTGTACGGGATTTAACGGATGTAACGGATGGATGTTCACGGAAGAGAAAAATTTTCCCCACTCGGACACTCGAACACTCCGCCAATCCGCCATTACAGTCAATCTGCCTAGTTGCTCACCAGCCATTGACCAAAAAATCAAATCTGCTTGTATAATCAGAATAGTGTGCAGCGCAGAAGCAATTATGGATGAGATCGAGTACGCCAAACTCTATCAAGAACTGGCGGCAATTCTGAATGAATTTAATTTGGGTTGGGTAGTTCAACAAGTAGCGGATACTGTAGAGATAGGCAAAGTAATTGAAGAGCGATCGCTCAAAAGAAAAACACCTCTGCTCAAGATAGAAGATTATACCGCAAAAGAACAACTTTTGCTGTTAATTAATGCTGTCGAACAAGCGACGGTCAACACTTCCGAAATGGAAGACGAAATTGCTTATTTCTTGAAAGTAGAATCAGAAACCTCTCCCCTCGGCACAAAAATTACCTTTGCCAATTCAGGTGCCGAAACTGCCAAAACAATTGAGTTTACCTCCAGCGTCACAGCCCCCCGCCACAAACAGGCGATCGCCCTCAAGCACTTGCTCGAAAAACTGCCCTCCGGGCCCAGCAACTACGCCATAAATTCCGAAATTAAAAGCAAATTAAAAAGCTCGATCGATCCCGATTTTAACACAGCGGCAGAACAAGCCAGAATTTTTGACACTTACCTATTCACTATTCTGCTAAAAGCAGTTGCTAATGAAGGCGGTACTATTTATTACAACAATGTTTTAGACGACGAAACACCCAAATATTTAACATTTAGAAAAACGGCGGGAAAAATTCACGGAACTGCACATCCATACACTCATGCTGTTGTGGAATTTCCCGACAAACCCGCCCTGGAAGTTCACCTAGGAGTAAAAGTCCAAGGTAGAGCCGGAGTTCTCCACAACTGCAACGTTTTAATTTTGTACCAAAAAGAAGCGACTATCTGTCGCTTGCTCAACCGCGAACCCCGGCACTCGCAGGTAATTTTAGCAGTAAAATCGGAACACAGCACCTCAGAACTTAAACTAGAAATGGCTGGTTCTTTTATCGGCTTAGCGTCAGATATTCGCTACGAAGGCGGCAGCTATTTCATTTCTAACAGTTACTCCCAACCCGTAGCCAAACTGCTAACTACCGCTCGCAAAAAATGGGAACTACACATTTTTCCTAGAGCCACAAACGATGTTCACCGGCTGATGTACTCGTTTCAAACTATCTTTAAAGACTTTAAGGCCAGAAACTGATTCAGTTAATACGATTTCACAAAAGTCTTGCTACATTTTTTCTGTGGGGTTTCGTTCCACGGGTTTATATCAAATCCGGTAGGATCGTTCAGGTAAAGTCTCCTTCAATCTGCCAGCAAATATAAAGACAATTTTCTGTTTTTCGGCTCACAGTCAACAGTCAACAGTCAGCAGTCAACCATCATTTGTTTTTCGGCTCACAGTCAACAGTCAACAGTCAACAGTCAACTTTCCTAGATTGGCCCGGTTATATGTATCTGCTAATGTATCTGTTACATGAGCCAAGAAAATAATCTATCATGTTGCGAGCACCCGAACCTTACGAATAATGTTTAAGAAAGATAAATCTTCCCTGCTGTTTACGATCGGAGCCGCCACACTTCTGATCGGTTTAGGCTTTGTCACCTACTACCTCGTCATCTCCCGTGGGCCCGCCAAAGATTTGCCGGCGGGGGCAACCGTTGTCCCGCAAGATACGATGATGGCCCTATCCATCAGCACCGATCAATCGCAGTGGAATAGACTGCGAGAGTTTGGCACGCCCGAGTCAAAAGCTTCGTTTGAGAGGTTTTTAAGCGAAATGCGCGATCGCATTCTCACAAGCAACGGCTACGCGTACCAGCAAGACATTCAACCCTGGGTGGGTAACACAGCAATGGTGGCTTTTCTCCGCAACAAAATAGCTATACCAGCCCCCCCGCCCCCACCCAATACGCCTCCATCTCCGCCAATTCAACAGTCAGTGGCAATTATCCTGCCAATTGCCAACCCGCTCAAAGCCAAAGAATTATTAGCAAAACCCAGGCCTCTCACCCAAGGAAAAATAGTTGAGCGTAATTATAAAGGCGTGCAAGTCACAGAAACTCAAGGCGTACCCGATCGCAATTTCTCCGTCGCGGTACTCGGCACCAGCTATCTAGCAGTCACCACAGATCCTAGCGCTACAGACAGAATAATCGACACCTACAGAGGCGAACCTTCCCTAGCAAAAACCCCTGGCTATTCAGGCGCCATAGACAAAATAAAAAGTCCGGGCGCCTTCGGTCAAATCTACGTCAATATGCCCGTTGCCGCCGCCTATGCCGCCGCCAACTCAGCCCGTGAAATTTCGCCAGAAAACCTCGAAAAACTGCAACAAAATCAGGGATTTGCCACCACAGCGACGCTGGAGCCAGAAGGAATTGGATTCAAATCAGTCTCTTGGCTAAAACCAGATTCTACCAGAAGGATAGCAGTTGAAAACAATGCTCTAAAAATGGTTAACCGCCTGCCAAACAATACAATAATGATGGTATCCGGTGGCAACTTGCAGCGTTTGTGGCAAGACTACGTATTGGGAGCCGAGGCAAACCCGATTTCCCCGATTAATCCCCAAGTTTTACGCACAGGTTTAAAATCCACTACCGGCCTGGATTTAGATAAAGACTTGATGAACTGGATGGCGGGAGAATTTTCTCTATCATTAATACCAGCGCCCGCCCAGAATCCCAGAGACAAATTTGCGGCCGGATTTGTATTTATGGTGGAAACAAACAACCGGGGCGCTGCCAACAAATCCCTGAAACAGCTTGATGAAACGATGAAAATGAAAGGGTTTAGAGTGGAGGAAATTCAAGTCGGCGGCAAACCTGCGATTAAATGGACATCGCCGTTTGGAGGGATTACGGTAACTCGCGGTTGGATGAACGATGTAGCGTTTATGACAGTAGGAGCTCCCATAGTTGATGCGATCGTTCCGGCACCGAAAAGTCCGCTTTTAAGCAGCGAACTGTTCCAGAAAACTGTACGATCGCAACTTAAACCCCACAACGGCAATTTCTTCATCGACATCGAGAGTGCGTTTAACCCGAAAAACCTAGCTTTGCCGGAGTTTCCTCCCAACCAAAAAATGTGGATAGATGCCACGCGGTCGATCGGCGTTACAGCGGCCGTCATTGGCGATCGTACCACCCGTTACGACGCTTTTGTCGGTCTCAAAAAATCCACCCAATCCACTCCTTCTGCAAATCCTTCACGCAGTCTTGCTTCACCCAGTTCTGCTTCACCGCGCCCTGCTTCACCCAGTCCCTCGCCCACTGTCCAAACTTCACCCAATTAACTCTTAAATCCTTCCACAAATCCGCCTGCACACCCCCTTAAATACCAACAGGGCGATCGATTAAAATCGAAAAGCAGCCGCTCGAAATCGGCAATAGTGGACTTGACTATAAGAGGGAAAGAGAGCCGGATTTAAGTAGCTTTACTTCACAAAATCTCAGACAAAAGAAACCAAAAACCCGGTTTTTTATTTAAACAAACCGGGTTTCTGAACACCCTAACAATTTAAATTACTGAAGAATAATTCAGAATTCAGGAGCCAGAATCCCGAAGGAATTATGTCCGAAAGGATGGAGAATCGAGGTTTAAAAGCCCCTAATTTAATCGTTGGTCACAAAAAATATTTCCGTGACCGTTAACCCTCACTTCAGGCATGAGGTATTCTGAATTCGGAATTCTGTCTTCTGACTCCTTCTCATTTCTTCTTTTCATAATTTTAATTTTTGGCAAGTGTATAGTATTTTTTGTTTTGTATAAAATATTTTGGGATGTTTCCGGGTCAGTCGTGGACGCAGAAACCTAGTTTTTGAAGCCCGATACTTCCTTCATACTCTCAATAATAGTTAAAAAACCCGGTTTCTTGGGGTGGAAGTGCCTCTAGGAAGGTCGTTTTTGTTTTTTTTAATAATATGTCATGCGGAAGATACAGCTCCTAGGCCTTGCGAGTTATATTTAGATTGTGGAAAAGCTACGCTGAAAAAATTGCAAAAGCAGAGGCAAATTCTACCCATTGACTCCTGAATGCACTGGCAGTCAGAAACCCGGTTGCTTCCTAAATATAGCGTCTTCAACCGTTCCGAACAAGCTATGCAGATCTTGGCATTCCTAGTCAACACCTGTACAACATCGGAACGTGCAGTCAAGCGTCTTAACTGACTACGTTCATCGATGACACGGTGATCTAAACGTCAGCATTATGCACTGTCGAAGGCGATTAAGGAACGAGTGGACAGGTTTATAGCTAAGCGTATCGCTTTCCTAACAAGGGAACGTGAACATTGACGACGCAAACCTTACTTAGCAATAAGACTACCAGAATACCTCACAAATACCCCCTGTAAAAAAGAGGGGTAGATTTCCAATCTTCTACGCAAATTGACCCGACACAGCACAGGTGCAGATATTTAGTGACACAGCCGTCAACCAACTTTTTTCTACAAAGTCGGTTTCTGTACCTAATTTCTGTGATTTATATTTATTTTACCCATTAAAAACCCATGAAAACCGCCAAAAATATTCAAAAAAAGTCTAAATTCCTCTCAAAAGCAAGAATAAGCAAACTGACACTTGCTCTGCAAATAGTCTTAATAAATATTTACTTTCTGCAAGCAAAAGCCGAAGGTCAAACAATTGTTCCAGCGGCGGACGCAACAGGCACTACCGTCACTCCCGCAGCCCAAAACGGAACTCCTGGGCAGCCAAGTCGCTTCGATATTCAAGGCGGAAAATTATCGAGCGATCAACAAAATCTATTCCACAGCTTTAAAGAATTCGGCTTGTCGGAAAATCAGATTGCCAACTTTATATCAAACCCCAACATTCGCAACATTTTAGCGGGCATAGGTGGCGGCAACCCCTCGATTATTAACGGCTTAATTCAAGTAACGGGCGGCAATTCTAACTTGTTTCTGATGAATCCATCCGGCATCATATTTGGCAACAGTGCTAGTTTAAACGTGCCGGCTTCTTTCACAGCAACCACCGCCACCGGTATTGGATTTGGTTCAAACTCTTTTAACGCCAACGGTAGTAGCACTTACACATCTCTGACAGGCGCGCCCAGTTCCTTCGCTTTTGGGGCCGCTCAAGCAGGGGCAATTATCAGCACGGCCGACTTAGCAGTCAAGTCAGGGCAGAACTTAACCTTGCTCGGCGGCACAGTTGTCAGCACCGGCAGCCTTTCTGCCCCAGGCGGTCAACTTACCGTAGCATCAGTCTCCGGGACAAAATTAGTGCGCGTCAGCCAGGGAGACAATTTGCTGAGTTTGGAAATCGAGCCGCCCTCAGCGACGAGCAGCACTGGAACAACGGTAACAGCTTCGGCATTGCCGATCGCATCCTTGCCCGAACTGCTCACAGGCATCGGTGAAACAAACGCTACAGGCATCAGCGTCAATGCCAGCGGTCAAGTGGTACTCACAGCGTCTAACCGAGTAGTAGCTGCGGGGGACGTTGCACTAAAAGATGCAAACGCTCGGGCGATCGAAATTCAAGCCGCTAACAGCATTGCAGTCAGCGGAAACCTGACAAGTTCCCAAGGCGGTGCGATCGCCCTAGAAGCTAGTGGGGACATTCGCACTGTCGATCTAGATTCCCACTCCGACACCACCGCAGGCGGCAACATCACCGTCACCAGCCGTACAGGAAAAGTAGAAACAGGCAATATCAACGCAAGGTCGATCGACAACAACAGAAACGCCGGAGACGTTAGTATTGCAGCACCCTCAAGCAGCATTCAAACAGGGTTCATAGACGCCAACTCCGAAGAAAAACAAGGTGGCGAAGTCACCCTCAACGCCCGCAACGACATCGAAGTAACCCATATCAACACCGAAGGCCGAACAGGCGGAGGAGATATTGACATTACAGCCGGCGGTAATTTCCGAGCTACAGGCACTTTCACCAACGATAACCACTGCTTGTCGCAAGCTTGCAGCATTTCCGCATCCACTACTGGTAGCGCTAATGGTGGAGATATCACCTTTCGCCACGGTGGCAAAGCCTCGAACACTTCTTTCGGCGTCGGGCCAGACTATAACAGACTCAACGGTACTGCTGGCAGCATTGCCACTGGGGGTCCAAAGAAAGAAAATGTGATTACACAGGGAAGTTATTTCAGCCCCGACCCTCAGATAGTACAGCCGACGCAAATTAGCATTACGGCTTCTTCAGTATCGCCAGCACCGACACCAGCACCAACACCAGCACCAACACCAGCACCGACACCCGCACCAACACCAGCACCAGCACCCACACCAACACCAGCACCAGCACCGACACCAGCACCCGCACCCGCACCAGCACCCGCACCCGCACCAGCACCCGCACCAGCGCCAGCACCCGCACCAGCGCCAGCACCAGCACCAGCGCCAGCACCCGCACCAGCGCCAGCACCAGCGCCAGCACCAGCGCCAGCACCACCACCAGCGCCAGCACCAGCGCCAGCGCCGACACCCGCACCAGCACCAGCGCCAGCGCCAGCGCCGACACCCGCACCAGCACCAGCACCAGCACCAGCACCAGCACCCGCACCAGCGCCAGCACCCGCACCAGCGCCAGCGCCAGCACCCGCACCCGCACCCGCACCCGCACCAGCACCTATATTTGCACCTGTACCCCCGCCGACACCAGCACCAGCACCCGCACCAGCACCCGCACCAGCACCCGCACCCGCACCCGCACCGGAACCAGCGCCGACACCCGCACCTTTACAAACACTAACGCCAGCACCAGCGCCGGCACCAGCACCAGCACCAGCACCAGCACCAGCACCAGCGCCGGCACCAGCACCAGCACCAGCACCAGCACCAGCACCAGCACCAGCACCGGAACCAGCGCCAGCACCAGCGCCGGCACCGGAACCAGCGCCAGCACCAACGCCAGCACCAGCACCAGCGCCAGCACCAGCGCCAGCACCGGAACCAGCACCAGCACCAGCGCCCGCGCCTTTACAAACACTAACGCCTGCACCAGCGCCGGCACCAGCACCAGCACCAGCGCCAGCACCAGCACCAGCACCAGCACCAGCGCCAGCACCAGCACCAGCGCCAGCGCCAGCGCCAGCACCAGCACCAGCGCCAGCGCCAGCGCCGACACCAGCACCAGCACCAGCACCAGCACCAGCACCAGCACCAGCACCAGCACCAGCGCCAGCACCAGCACCAGCACCAGCACCAGCACCAGCACCCGCACCACCACCAGCGCCAGCACCAGCGCCACCACCAGCGCCGGTATCAAATTTGCCGATCGCACCGACAATTTCTCAAAATCCAGCGGTTGCGCCTGCTGCTGCGCCAATAAATCTCGCACCGATAGCGACACCGGAGATCGCAGCCAACCAGCCGCCCAGCACAAATCCTTTATTTTCCCCCAGCTTGCAACAGCAAAACCAGATATCTAATTCCTTGCAACAGCGCATTTCACCTCCCGCGTCCCGGGATATTGAGGCTTCCAATTTGCCCACCAACGTCGGCGCCGTTATTTTTCCCGTCGAGGAGAGATTTACCAGTGAGTTTGTCGATTACCTAAATTTGCCATCAACAACTGCGATCGCCACCCTAGAAGATGCCCAAGATACCCTTCGCAGTGTCCAACAAGCCACAGGCATCAAACCAGCTCTCATTTATATCAGCTTTGTACCCCGGGGATCTACAGTCGCTCGGCCTTACAGCAGTTCGTCCATCTTGCGCGTAGAACAGCAAATTCAAGCCTCTGACGAATTGGAAATGATGGTGATCACCCCGGAAGGTGTGCCCGTTCGCCAGCGCATCCCTGGAACCTCTCGCGCCCAGGTAATGGAAGCTGTTCGGAAATTTCGCGATGAACTGACTAATCCGGTAAAGCGCAACACTAAAAGTTATTTGCCCTTGGCTCAGCAGCTCTATCAGTGGATGGTAGCGCCGCTCGAAGCAGAACTGCAAGCCAAAGGCATTGAGAATTTATCTTTTATCTCTGATAGGGGGTTGCGATCGATACCGATGGGCGCCCTACACGACGGCAAAGGCTTTCTGGTAGAGCGTTACAGTGTTGGCTCGATGCCGAGTCTGAGTTTGACAGATAGCAGCCCCGCCAATTTCAAAAATACCCAAGTTCTGGCAATGGGGGCGTCGCAATTTCCAGATATGAGTCCTTTACCTGCGGTGGAAATAGAAGTATCGACAATCACGCCGCAGCAGTGGCCGGGTAAGTCTTTCTTGAATGAAGCTTTCACCCTGGCCAATTTGAAATCGCAGCGCCAGCAGCAGCCTTTTGGGATGATTCACTTGGCTACTCACGCCGAATTTCGATCGGGAGATCCCAGTGAATCCTTTATTCAGTTGTGGGATACTAAACTGCGTTTGGATCAGTTGCGGCAAATGGGATGGCACAGCCCGCAAGTTGAAATGTTAGTTTTGAGTGCTTGCAGGACTGCTGTGGGCGATCGAGAAGCCGAGTTGGGCTTTGGCGGGTTAGCCGTGCAAGCAGGGGTTAAATCGGCTATGGCGACTCTCTGGTATGTCAGCGACGAGGGCAGTTTGGGATTGATGTCGGAGTTTTACGCGCAGTTAAAAACTGCTCCGATTAAAGCAGAAGCGCTGCGGCAAGCGCAATTAGCGATGTTGCGCCAAGAGGTGCGAATTGAAGGGGGGATGCTGCACACTTCTGGTGGCAATCTGCCGCTACCTCCGGAATTGGCAAAGGTGGGGAGTCAGAATTTCTCTCATCCTTATTATTGGTCTGCTTTTAGAATGATTGGCAATCCTTGGTGAGTCGATCGCCCACTCGCACATAAACAACCGCCAACCACTCATAATTGCCACAAAAATTCAAAATCCCAAACCCAAAACTGCCCAACCCCAGTACGATCGATCTAGTTAGCAAAAATAAGTAAAAACACTACCGGAGTAATTTTTATGGATCTGGTCGTACTCCAGAACTGGCTGGACAACATCTCCTTCGCCGTTTTGTTCTCCACAATGCTCATTTACTGGGTTGGCGCAGCATTCCCCGGCATTCCCTACCTGGGGGCCCTAGGCACCGCAGGAATGGCCGTCGCCAACCTATCCATCGCCGCTTTACTAGGTTCTCGATGGATAGAAGCCGGCTACTTCCCCTTAAGCAATCTCTACGAATCCCTATTTTTCCTCGTGTGGGGAATCACCGCCATCCACTTAGTCGCGGAAAACATGAGCCGTTCCCGCTTAGTAGGAGTAGCCACATCCCCCGTAGCAATGGCAATATCCGCCTTTGCAGCCCTGACTCTGCCCGCAACCATGCAATCTGCAGAGCCCCTAGTACCCGCCCTCAAATCAAACTGGCTGATGATGCACGTTAGCGTCATGATGCTCAGTTACTCAACTTTAATGGTAGGAGCGCTACTGGCGATCGCCTTTTTAATCGTCACCCGCGGCCAAAAAATCGAACTCACCGGTAGTTCCTTCGGCACCAACAGCAACCGCAACAGCAACTACCGCCTCCAACGCCCTCAAAACTCCGAACCCCAAATTGCAGAAACCAGCGCCGACAGCGCATTAGTTTTCAGCGAACCGTCTTTCAACTCCAACAATAACGGTTTGGGCACCACCGCAGTGCTCGAATTAGCAACGGTTCAAACCCCATCAACCGCCCCAACTCAAACCGCAGAACTTCTCTCGCCCCAGCGATTGAATCTAGCAGAAACTCTTGATAACATTAGCTATCGCATCATCGGTTTAGGATTCCCCTTACTGACAGTTGGCATTATTGCCGGTGCGGTTTGGGCTAACGAAGCTTGGGGATCTTACTGGAGTTGGGACCCGAAAGAAACTTGGGCGCTAATTACTTGGTTGGTATTTGCTGCCTACTTGCACGCCCGCATTACTCGTGGCTGGCAGGGAAGACGCCCAGCAATTTTAGCAGCCACAGGTTTTGTGGTAGTTTGGATTTGCTATCTAGGCGTTAATCTGTTAGGCAAAGGTTTACATTCCTACGGTTGGTTTTTCTAATTCCTGATCCACCAATCAGCCACAGAAGAACAGGATAAGTCAAAGAATCGGGATTAATATCATCTCCGGTTGTAGGGTGGGCAATTCCCACCTTACTCAACCAGCGAGATTCTAATAATTAACTCCCTCTTCCTTCTTCCCTTTTTTTACCCGATCGCGAAGTCGAAAGGCATTCTTCCCTCTTCCTTCTTCCTTCTTCCTTCTTCCCTGTTCCCTCTTCCCTTTTTTTACCCGATCGCGAACTCGAAGGGCCTTCTTCCCTCTTCCCTCTTCCTTCTTCCTTCTTCCTTCTTCCTTCTTCCTTCATTCATTAAAATAAGGACAATTAATATGGACGAATCGAAAATATTTCCCCAAGACGACGATGTTGTGTCTGCCCCTACCAGCGCTTTGATGTATCAATGTACATTCAAAGTCAGCGAATTTATGGCCATTATGCAGTCAAAATTGGTAGACGAAAAATTATTTTCAGACGGTCTCGATTGCGAGCTATTAAGTGCTGGTAAAGACTGGACTAAAGGAAAACTTAGAATGCGTCTGGAGTTCATTCCGCTCGAACCTGAAATCAAAGAACAAAAAGCCCTTCCTGCCGCTGCCGAAAGATCGGACACCGTGCAAAACTACGCCGTAGATAGCTCACCTCAAACCGATATAGATGAGTCATTAAATCAATGTGACTCAACAGAAATAAGTAATCACTTTCCTATTTCTAGGTATCCAGATCGCGACCCCCAAAGTATAGGAATGTGGAGCTAGGAAGGCAAAGACTGAGAGATGGGGAGAGGGGGATGCTTCCCCTTCTTTGCTCAAAATCCATCGGTTAAATCCCGTACACTGCTCGTTGTCTGACTTCCTTATTTTTGCTTAATGAAAAACTGCTCTCATGGCTGAATCTTCCAATTGGACGCACCTGCACGCTCAAGTTCACAGGACGCTGCTGTACAGACAAATATTGCCATCAAATCAGCGCTTGCTAGTAGCAGTATCCGGCGGACAAGATTCTCTGTGTTTAATTAAATTACTGCTAGATTTGCAGCAAAAATGGGGGTGGAACCTAGCGATTGTTCACTGCGATCATCGTTGGCGTTCTGACTCGCAAGCGTCGGCCAATCATGTAGAACAATTAGCTAAAAACTGGGGAATATCCTACTATTTGGAAACAGCCTCCGACATCCCCAAAACAGAAGCTGCCGCCAGAAAGTGGCGATATCAAGCTTTAACCGAAATTGCGATCGCCCAAAACTACCCCTACATTGTTACAGGCCACACAGCCAGCGATCGCGCCGAAACACTTCTCTACAACCTGATTCGCGGCAGCGGCGCCGACGGACTTTCTGCCCTCACCTGGAGGCGGCCCCTGCTCGATTTTCAATTGCCGATTTTAGATTTTAGATTGGGGAATGCCGGCGAAAATCCCAACTCCCAAACATCTGCCGATTTTGGATTGGAAAATCAGCAGGAAAATTCCCAATCGAAAATCCACAATCTAAAATCTAAAATCTATTTAGTTCGTCCCTTGCTCGAAATAACTCGATTGCAAACAGGTCAATTTTGTCAGGAGCAAAAACTACCAATTTGGGAAGATTCCACAAATCAAGACTTGCAATATAGTCGCAACCGGATTCGAGCGGAATTATTGCCTTATTTGGAAACTCATTTCAACCCAAAAGCCCAACAAGCGCTAGCTCAAACAGCCGAACTCCTCCGCGCCGACGTAGAATATCTCGAACTTGCAGCCAGCGACTTGCTACAGCGAGCAATGTCTCCAATTGCAGACAGCCCGCAGGTGAATTTTCAACTTCCCGTTAAGTTAAATCGCCCGATTTTGCGGGAAGCACCCCTGGCCTTGCAGCGACGGGCAATGCGGCAACTACTGCAACAAATATTGCCCTCGGCGCCGAGTTTTGAAAGCGTAGAAAAACTAACCAGCTTAATCGTAGCGCCCAACCGATCGCAAACCGATCCATTTCCTGGAGGAGCGATCTGTCGAGTCGAACACCCTTCGATAATTTTAGATCTTAAATTTTAACCTGTTATCAAACCGGAAAGGACTTGCCGCAAATCGGAAACTACCCGATCTTGCTCCTCTCCAGTCTGCTGCACCCGATCGAGTTCCCCCGCCACCGCTTCGAGCTTTTGGCGTAGCCCAGTCAAATTGTCCTGCACCGGCTGCAACATTTCTTGATAAACATTCACTCTGCCCCAGAGTTGCGCCACTGCACCTTTCTGGTTGAACAAATTCTGCTCTAACTGCTTGAGTTCGTAGCGTTTCGCCTCACTTTCCCCATTTTGGCGGTTGACATTTGCCTCAATTTGGGATACGGCTTCCCGCACCTGCTGAATTTCGTTTTCCAGTCTTTGCAATTCTTGGCTTTGCTGCTGCCGCTGAGTATTTAGCTGTGCGACAATCGGCCCCAAATCAATATCTCCTCGCTCTTGTTTTGGAGCATTAGCAGTACCCAGTCGCCGCCACAGAACCGCCTGATGCTGCTTTAAAACATCTTCCCGTTCCTGCAACCGGAGGCGCTGTCCTACCAGAGTTTCGTTTAACATCTGATAACTTTCGAGTTCATCTGCCATTTCATTTTCCAAAGCCATGCGATCGTACTCGCTAGCAGCTTGAATTTTCCCTTGCAGCTCCTCGATTGTCTCCCGCTGCAGAGTCAACTCCTCCTCTTGATCGTTAACAAACCGGAACACCTTTTCCAAATCCTCTTGCAGGTGTTGCACCAGCCCCTGTAACTCATCAACAGGCATCTTCTCCAAAGCTGACACATCTACTTTTTGCTGCGTACCCGCAGCACCCGAAGCAGATGCGAGCCTGGAAACTTGCTGGTAAAGCTCCTCAACAGCCCGCACCTGCAAAGACACGGACTGAGCCTGGTTCTGCTTAGCGCTGAGGGTACTTTGCTGGCCTTTAAGCTCCGCCCGAGCTTGCGCCAAAGCTTCTTGAGATTGGTACCACTCTTGCCAGCGGTTTTGGAGGGTCTGATTTTGTCGATCGACCTCTTCTTGTTGCTGTTGAGCTATGCTTTGTTTCTGCTCCAACTGCTGCCAGTGCTGATCCAGAATTGCCTGCTGAGCACCCACGGCACCAAAAGACTGATTCAGTTGTTCCCGCACCCCTTGGGCCGAAGCAATTGCCCCTCCCAGCTTCTGCATCAACTCCTGAATCCTCTGGGTCTGCTGCTCATCAACTACTGCCCCCTGGGGAACCTCAGACTGCTGCTGGGCCACCCGTTGCTGCTCGCCCCGCAACTGTTCCCAAGCCGTCTCAATTTCCACGCGACTGCGCTCGGCTTCTTCTCGCAGTCGGTTAGCTTCATCTCGAGTATTTTCAATTTCCGAGCGCTGAGCCTCCAGCCGCTCCAACTCCTCTTCCATTTGAGCCAACTGCTCTTCGCGGGCTTGCATTTCCATTTCCCGGCGATTGAGTTCCTGACTCGAAAACGTCAGAGAAGCCTTCCACTGTTCAATTTCCTCTTCCTTATCCTTAAACTTGTCCTGCAATCGCGAGAAATTTTGCAGAATGCTCACCAACTGGCGGGCCGCCTCCTGAATTCGCTGCACTTGCTTGCTAGCGCTCAACTCAACCAGCACCAGCGTGCCGTCGTTAAACTTATTAGCTTCCTCAACTGGGATCGCGTCATCGCCTGGTACGGCGCTCCAGTTATGTTCGCCCCGCTGACAAGCTAGCAGTTTCAGCTCAGCCTTACCGCCACCGAGACCAAAGCCGCTTCTCTGTTTTTGTACTTCCGCTAGATACAGCACACTAATAGTCCTCTGCTTCGTAAAACCTATCCCAACTTACTTTAAGTTACTTAAAGGCCTAAAAGATAAGTGGTGTTTACTTCCTACGCTGTTGGGTAGACGGCTAATCCCAACATAAGTAGGCTATCCCCCTTAAGCCAAAGGTTCTTGACTAAACATAACACTGCGTGCGATCTTTAGTCAACTTACCTAAAGTAAACAAGTATAGGCAAGTAAGCATAACTTTTTGCCACTTAAGTCTTACTTTTTGGTATCGTTTGCCCAATCGGGGGATAGCATTTTTTTCTAACTTTAGCAGCACTCAGGCATAGCAGAGCCTCACGGGAGAACTTCCAGAAAGTACGGCCGTCGCCAGTTGTCTGGAGGAATGAGAGAGCAGTACCAATGCCGCTTGATTAAAGACTAGCTCTCACTGCGGAGACTGCCATAGCCCAAACCTGAAAAAGGTCAGTCCTTGAACCTCCCCACGTCTAAAGCCGGGGGATTCTTGCCCACCTTCAAGGCGACAACGGGACATTCAAATATCCCTCTATTCACTCAAAGAACTTTACTTCTCCCAAAGCGCAGACTTGCTGAGTTCTTCATATTTTTAAGGTTGAACGTGACCTATGCTGCAATTATTTGCCCTTTAACTATTCCGAATTAATCAGATTAGTGCGTTGCCGGGGTTGCTCGCCGTCTAGGATATTTCAATGGGTTGAAAGTTATTCTTACTCTGGCGAATCGCTCTGGGCCAATTATACCACTCTGGTTTTAGCAACACAATCGTTTCACGAGACTTAAAAGTCCCTAGCGACTGATCCCCAGGTCTAAATCCCCATGTCGTTAGCCCAGGGCTTGCCTCTGGGGTTTCTATCAAAAACTTTCTATTGATTTTACAACGCTTTAGTTATGGGTCGATCGTGAGAAAAGCCGTTGCAGCCCCCAAGCCTGCGCCCTGCTCCGGCGGACTAGGGATTTGAACCGCGCTGCCTTAGAATAAGGTAATGACGCGAGCCTATGACGCTCGCCGCGGGCGAGCAAAAAGGTCGATCGGCACTGAGGGTTTTCCTGACAATTGCCAACAAAGGTTCATTTTGACTGCACCTGATTTTAGGGCTGTGGCAAACCCAAAAAAAACCTCGATCGCAACTCATCCAACCCAACAGACTAGCCTCAAGTTCCCATCGGGCATCGATCGGCACTTGCTGCTGGTAGCAGCGGTAAAACCAGAGAATCCTCGGTATTTTGAAGTTGACCTACGCCAAGAGGTGTTGGATAAACTGACGGCATACTCAGCCAAAAACTTCAAAACTTTAGCCATCGAAGACTTGAACCAGTCGGGAATGCCCGCGTTGCACACTCGAAGAACCCGTGCAATCGTGCGGCGTGGATTCTACGAGTTTAGGCAACAGTGGGAATACAAGGTGAAACTCTACACTTAGAGAATGCCGCGAGTTTCGCGGTTTCAGCTTGTGGACTGGTAGCGCGGCCGAGGAGCAGCAGCAAGTATCGCCCTTTCGTCAATTCCCAATTGTGAGATCGGCATCAGCGCGTAAATTATTGACGGAAACTAAAGTCAATCTTTTCGCCCGCACACAGTCTTTCCGAGCTCAGACGCCAACGGTTTTAAGGAGGACACTTTAGCTGCATGCAGGGAAATTTGAGTGAAATAGACATCCGCAGCATCCTGCAATTGATTGAGTTAGGTCAGCGAACCGGAGAACTGTTCGTAGAGGCCTACACCTCCACCGGCAGCAGCACGGGTACTCAACCTACCCAGCGCTCCCTTGCAGGACAATCCTGGTATGTCTTCTGCTTCAACGGTCAGATTATTTACGCTACCCAGAGTGCGGGCAGTTTGTTTCGGTTGCGCGACTACCTGCGCCGCTACAAAGCAGATACCGCCCTCGACAAAATCCAAGTTCCCTATATGGCATCTACCAATGCCCCAGAATACGGCTACCTATGGGCCCTGCTAGAAAACCACATCCTCACCCCAGCTCAAGGGCGCAACATCATCCAGAGCATGATCCACGAAACCCTATTTGACTTGCTGAGTCTCCACCAGGGTTCCTTCACTTTTGAAATGGGCCCAGCTTTGGCTCCTCAACTGACCAGCTTAGAAATTAGTTCGCTGCTGGCCAAGATTGTCAAACAGGTGCAGCAGTGGAAGCAGTTTCACCCTCACATTCAGTCGCCCAACCAATGCCCGGTGATTTCAGACCCCTCCGAGCTGCGAGTCGCGCTGCCTGTCAATACCTTTAATACTCTCAGACGCTGGGCCGACGGGCACACTTCGATCCGCCAAATGGCGCGCTACCTCAACCGAGACGTGCTCACTGTTGCTAAGGCGATTTACCCCTTTGTGCAGCAGGGATTGGTGCAAGTATTTTACGAACCCTCTGTTGCCCCCACCAACAACAAAAAAGAATGGTCGTCCCCAGAAACCAAGGCTCCCAGAGTTGTCTGTATTGACGACGACAATACTATTCGCAAAACAGTTGAGTCAATTTTAAATGAACACGGTTACGAAGCTACTACGATCGGCAATCCCCTCCAAGCATTGAGTTTGGTGTTTCCACTCAAACCCGATTTAATTCTGTGTGACATCGCCATGCCGGAACTCGACGGCTACGAAATTTGCGCTATGCTGCGTAGTTCTAGCGCTTTCCGGCAGACGCCGATCGTTATGCTGACGGGCATCGACGGATTTATCGACCGCGTTAAAGCCCGCATGGCAGGAGCTACAGACTTTTACACCAAACCTTTTGGTGAAAGCGAGTTATTGATGCTGGTAGAAAAATATGTGGGCCCGGGCTACCCTCGGGTGAATCTCTCGGAAAGATTATTAGACCGCTCTCTAGAAGACCAATTAGAAGAAAAATAAATTTCGCACCGATGGCATTATTGGAGCTTTCTTGTACCTGCAGTTAGATCGAGTCTTGGCCACCACAAGGAGAAAGCTTGGGGACAGGATTGGCGATCGCACCATAAACTAGAATGTATAAATCCGGGCGCTGGCATGAGGGCGTCGGTAAAACTCTGTTCAATTTCTCGACCCAAGTGGGTCTAACACGCTCAAAGTGCAAATATAATATACTTGTTCTCCACTTGCAGCCGCTCCGAAAAACTGATGCACAGAGCTACTCATTGCTAGGTATTTCTGTACAAAGTCAGAGAGTGCATTCTCAGTCTTAAGTGACTCCGTTCAGGATTGTCGCGACACTAGCCATGTCAACAACTCCTCGCTAATCCGAGTATCGGTTTAGCATTGTATCGCAAAAATTACCCAGAGTTTTACCACTTGAGACGGCGGTGGGAGTACAAAGTGAAGTTTTAGGGGTTCCCAATTAATTGTTCGTAGTCGATGTGAGCTAATTTGTAAGCAAAGGTCGCGCGAATTATTGATTGCAGTCAATTATGGACGGAGCAAATTTATTGCCAAGCACCTCCGGCAGTCGCGCGATTCACCCCTTGGCTGTGTCAAGCTTGGCTGTGTCAAGTTTTGACCATCGAAGTTTCGATCGGGTTCTTCTTGGCCGGAAACCTCAACAATTTGCTAGAAATGCAGGTGTCAGAATTATGATTAGCGGTAGCCCAGACTTTATATTACCAGGACTAGGGGTAGATCCGGCTCCGGAATTCCAAGAACTAGAAACTCCCGAAGGTGAGCTGCACCTGCGGTTCTACGTTCCTTCGGGGAACGAGTTCGCACTGCCAGCGACAGGGATTAGAGAGGTACTCTCCCCGTCCCCAGACCGCATGACACCGATCCCCAACGTTTCCTCTTTGCTTTTAGGTACGCTAAATATGAGAGGACGAGTGATTTGGGTGGCAGACCTCGGCCAATTTCTGGGAGACCAAACACCTCTGAATACAGATAGACCCGAAATCCCGATCGTGGCTGTGGAAGACCAAGACACGATTTTGGGGCTGGCAGTCGATCGAATTGTGGGGATGGACTGGCTCGACGTAGAGCAACTGCACTCTCAGAACAATGCACCAGACGGCATGATTCCATTTCTGAGGGGAGAATGGATGTTAGGTGCACAAGCTCAGAAAGTGCTCCGACTGCTAGATCAAGTGAAAATTCTGCGCTCGGCGCGGTGGGCAGCGTGAAATCGATTTTAGATTTGCGATTTGCGATTTTCGATTGGGGTCTAACCATCAACAGTCACACGACTTGAGGCGCGCATCTAAACATTCAATTCAAGATAATAAAAATCAAAAATCTCAAATCTAAAATCTAAAATCCAAAGAGGGCGGCAAATGGCAACAAGTACCAACTTTCAGCAGGACTACCAACGGGCAGAAGCGGCCTACATGGATGGCAATTATTCAGAAGCCGCAGCCCTAGTTTATCAATTAGTAGAAGATTTTCCCGAAGACCCCAGCGCTCGCCTGCTGTGCGGACACATTTACTGCTACGGGCTGCAACAGTATGAGGTGGCGCGGGAACAGTACACGGTTGTGCTAGGCCTGAGTGACGACCCGAGTTTGGTGGAACACGCTCACAACGGAATTACCTACACAGACCAATTTTTATCTGGAGAGCTGCAAACGGAAAATTTCGAGGCTTTGTCTGCTGAAACTGAATTAGAATTCTACCCAGACTTATCTCTTGATGAAGGGTTAGAAGACCCGGATTTAGGACTTTTCCAAGGAAATTCCCCATCCCTTTCCTATAGAAGTCAATCCTCAGACGACATGGAAAACGAGGACTTGGCCGACTTGGGCATGAGTGGCTTGGGGTGGGAAGCAGAAGACGACGATCGCGCCGGCCCTGTCTCAGATTTAACCTCACATTCTAACCCGTTTGCTGGCGACAGCGGCGGAATGGCAGCTTATGCTGAGACCTCCGACTCGCTAGACATAGACGAGTTTGCCGACTCGGACTTTGGAGACCCTTTTGCCTTAGATGATGGAGGGTTTGATGCTGCTGACGTGTCTAGCAGCAAAGTGTCTGGGAAAAGCGCACCTTACTCAGGAGATTCGTTTTCAGAAGCTCCGACTCAGATGCTCAACGGTCAAAGTTTTGCCTCTTCAGAAACCGGGAATTCCTTCGACTCAAACCAAGTAGACTCCCCCATCGGGCCCTCGGACAATTTTGGCGAACCTTTTGCTGGGCTCGATTTGCCAGACGAATTCGACGATAACTCCGACTACGACTACCAATCCCCGCCCCAGAGCGGCCAAAATTACGGTCATAACGCACCTCTGGCCGAAGAGGAAGACCCCTTTGCCGAGGCGATGCCCTCGTCGGGTTTCGGGTCTTCTCGACCTCAAAACAAGCAGCCGAATAACGGGTCGGACTACTCATCAAACTATTCGCTGGCGGAAGACGAAACGCTGTTGATGGGAGGTGCTGTCCCTAACTCTCAAAGTCAAAGGTCGAGCCGGGGACAATTTAATTCAGTCGATCGATCTTCCGCCAACAGCAACGGTTACAGCGACTCGGAGCCCCCGGCATTTGGCTCTAGAGACAACTTCGAGTTAGATGCTTTTGATGATGATGCTTTTAGCGATTCTTTCTCTTTCGACGAAAACGAACAAGCGACAGCTTTTGGAGCGTCCGACAAGAACAACAGCGGCTGGTCGTCAAAAGCTGGGAACGTTCAAGAACACAGCGACTTTTTAGACGAATTTGACGAATTTGACGATTTGGGCAATTTGCCGGACTTTGATATCTCAGAAGATGCCAGCAGTTCGATCTTGACTAGAGGTAACACCAATTTCGGCAACTCGACCAGCGGCATGATGGGAACGACTGGCAGCAGCCTGGACTTTGACAACAGCGATGGCTCAGCAATTCGGGATGACGAGATATTTAGCATAAACGGCCCGGCTGATGCGTCTGTGCCGAGTTTTGCTTCCACAGAAACAGAAGCGGTCGATACTTCGGTTACGGTAGAACAGGGGGGACTGGCTTTCTTGGAAAATGCCCCTTTGTTTACAAAACAGTTGTACACGGCAATTGGGGCGGGACTGGTTTCTCTGGTAGCTGTGGCTTTCGTCACCAACATTGCCTCCTATCAAGCTCTGCGGCAAGACAAACCCGAGGCGATCGTTTACTTGCGCCAAACAGGCTGGGTAATGACCGCAGCCGCCGGCTTTACGAGCTTTTTAACTTCTTGGGGCATCGGCCAGTTGATCGCCAAGCAGGTACGCAAGTCGTCGGATAATTTGCAAGCTCAGTTCGATGCCGTATCTCAAGGAACTTTGGATGCTCGAGCTACGGTTTACTCGGAAGATGAATTTGGCAAAATGGCTGCTAAATTCAACCACATGGCGAAGGTCATCCAAACGACGATTAGCGATACCAGGCGCAAGTCTGACGAGCAGGAACAGGCAAAAGAAGACTTGCAGCGCCAAGTGATTCGCTTGCTAGACGACGTGGAAGGAGCGGCCCGGGGTGACTTGACGGTGACTGCGGAAGTGACCGCAGACGTTTTGGGTGCTGTTGCTGACTCGTTTAACTTGACAATTCAAAATCTGCGCGAAATTGTCCATCAGGTGAAGCAGGCGGCTCGGGAGGTCAGCAAAGGCGCTACGGATAGTGCTAAGTTTGCGGGCGATTTGTCTTCCGACGCGCTGCGGCAAGCTGAGGAACTGGCAGCAACGCTGAATTCCGTGCAAGTCCTCACCGACGCGATTCAGCGGGTCGCAGAGAGCGCTAGAGAGGCGGAAGAAGTGGCACGGGGCGCGGCGGCAACGGCTCTGAAAGGGGGCGAGGCTGTGGAGCGGACGGTGGCCGGGATTTTAGAAATTCGAGAAACAGTAGCAGAAACCACGAGAAAAGTCAAGCGTTTGGCGGAAGCTTCTCAAGAAATTTCTAAGATTGTGGCTTTAATTGCGACGATCGCCTCCCGGACGAATTTGTTGGCCCTCAACGCCAGTATTGAGGCGGCGAGAGCTGGGGAAGCGGGCAGGGGTTTCGCGATCGTGGCAGACGAGGTGCGACAATTGGCAGACCGATCGGCTAAGTCTTTGAAAGAAATCGAACAGATCGTGATGCAAATTCAAAGCGAAACCGGCGCGGTAATGACGGCGATGGAAGAAGGGACGCAGCAGGTTATTGAGGGGACAAGATTGGCAGAACAGGCGAAGAGATCGCTTGAAGATATCATTCAAGTCACTAACCGAATTGACGTGCTAGTGCGATCGATTACTGCCGACACTGTAGAGCAAAACGAAACAGCTCGCGCGGTAGCTTCTGTCATGCAGGCTGTCGAGTTGACAGCTCAGGAAACGTCACAAGAAGCGCAGCGAGTTTCCGGTGCTTTGCAAAACTTGGTAGGCGTTGCTCGTGACCTTTTGACATCGGTGGAACGATTCCGAGTAGAAACAGCAGAAAGACAATAACTAAGTGTCTAATGCTTGTTTTCCGGGCGGGTTTACAAGCACGTTGAGCGGGCAAGGATGGCAGACAAAAAGCAACCTCGCAGTCTTGAAACCGCTGCGAGGGTGCTAATTCAACACCTAAATAAAGTAGGAGTTGCACAGATGGAGGATAACATAGCAGAGGTAATTTACGGCATATTTGGCGAGATTCAGCCGAGTAGCTGTATTATCTCTAGCCTCGCAAAAAATAGCAGGGGCTATGCCAATAAAAGACTTCGCATTAACGGTGAAGGGAAAACGTTTACTGTCCATCGTTTACTATTAGAACATTCATTAGAGCTGCCGCTCAGACCAGAATACTTTGCTTGCCATACTTGCGAGGTTCGCACGTACATTAATCCTAACCATTTGTGGGAAGTTTATCGGCGGAAAAATTCTCAATATCGGTGGAAAAAAGAACGTATTAAAGAGGCCCGAAGTACATCTGCGTGGAAACGTCAAAAACAACTGCGAGGCCAAGAAATAATTCCCGCTATTCGAGTCCAAATACAGCCGAACGGCTGCATGATTTGTACCTGGGCTAAAAGAAGTGATGGTTACGCCATTAAAGGTACTAAAATTAAGGGCAAAACAAAAAGTTTCTACGCTCACAGACTTGTACGGGAACACAAACTGGGAATGCCTGTCAAACCCGGTTATTTTGCGGGTCACAATTGCTACGATCGCGATTGTATCAATCCCGACCATTTGTGGAAAGGAACCCCCGCCGATAACTCCCGCGATGCCGAGCGAAAAAAACCGCTTTCCTTGCGTTCCCGGCTAGATATGCCCTAACCGCCAACTCCAACCCGAACAAGTGCGGGAGATTCGCTATCTTTTAAGTGAGGGGATATCGAAAACAAAAATAGCCAGGACATTTGCGATATCTCGCAGTCAGATTATTCTCTTGGCAAGGGGCGAGATATACAGAGAGCTTCTCTAGAACTACTAACATAGACCCAATACAATAACGCTTAAAATCAGGAATAAAACTATGCTGCCGGAGCAACAACAGAGGATAATGGGCTACTTTATTGAGGAGGCAAAAGACCACCTCAATACGATCGAACAAGGCTTGCTGAATCTGCAAACCACGATCGAAGACCCAGAACTGGTCAACGAAGTATTTAGGGCCGCTCACTCTGTCAAAGGAGGAGCAGCAATGCTGGGGCTGACCAGCATTCAACAAACAGCTCACCGACTAGAAGATAGTTTTAAAGTTTTAAAAGAGTGCAGCGTTAAAGTAGACCAACAGCTAGAGTCCCTTTTTCTGCGAATTTTTGACACATTGCAAGGGCTCTTAGAGCAACTGTCGGGGCCTTTTGGACTGACAGAGGAATTGGGAGAACAGATGGTTCGAGAATTAGAACCAGTATTTGAAGAGCTCAACGGGCACTTGGGGGGACTCGTCGGACACGGAGAACACCATGCAGACGAGACCTACGCGATGCCAGTACCCGAACCAGTTATGGCGGGGATGGGAGTCGGGGCGTTAGCCTCATCAAGGAGTATTCCGGATTCGCGGTCAGTTTATGCACCTGATGCCAGAGCAACAGAAGACAGCGCGCTGCAGCTAGTATTTGACTCAGACGTGCCGGCGAGGATGCGGGAACTCCTGCAAGAGTTCAAACAGCCCGAGGGGCCAGAAAGCAGGCGGCAACTCAAGAACATTTGTCGGAATTTGCTCAGGGCGGGGGAAGAATTTGGACTGCCTTGCTGGATTGAATTGATTCAAGCTGTATCCAAGGCGATCGCCAACCCAGAAAATACCTACCGCACCTTAGCCCCAACGGTGATCAAAGACATCAAACAAGCGCAAGAACTTGTAATTTCTGGTCTAGAATCGTCGATCGCACCAAGCGCAAAACTTCTGGCGCTGCAGCCGGCTGTTCTGGTTCCAGAAACGGATTTTGAAGATTTGCTGGCATTCGCTCAACCGAGTAAATCGGGGACAAATGGGGTTTCTGTTGAGGATGAGGCCTGGGATATGGTGGGCTCTGGCGATGCCCCGGATGGATTGAACAAGTTGCTGCCAACTATTTCTGGGCTGAGCATAGACGAGCTGTTCGACCAACTCGACAGCGGCGACAGCAACGATGACAGTGGCCTTCGATCCGCCCAGTTCGACGATTCCGCCTTCGCAGAATCGGATATGGAGACGGGTGCTTTTAGAGGCTCGACCCGCACGGGCCCGGAAGTGGGCGCGGCAGAACTCAACACTTTAGCTGACTTGTTTGACGGCGAGTCGCCGGATCTCGACGGCACTTGGGAAGAAGAAGAAGACCTCGACTATGCACAGTCTTCTGGGATATCGGCGGCGGGAATGCTGGGGTCAGACGATGACAATTCCGGCGATTTTACTGATTTGTTGTTTGACGAATACGATTCGGAAAGTTCCGAAACGAACACGAAGCCTCCGATTGATGACCTGACGAGTTTGTTTGGGGAGGATTTGCTGTTTGGAGAGGAGGCAGAGGGGTCGGCAGTAGCTGCCGGTCAGAAAAATGGGGGTTCGAGCCAGCGGTTAACTCGCAAACAGCTTAAAACGGGTAACGGTAAGGGCGGTTTGGAGCGGCGAGAGGAGACGGTAGCCCCAGCCAGGGGACAAGCGGACGAAGATGCTCTCGGTACGCTTTTGGACGAAGTGGCCGCCCAAACTTCTGCTGGTGTTACAGACAATACTGATTTCGATAACTTGTTCGGCGATTTAGGCTTATCTGAGGCAACGGATGTGCCGGCAGTTTCTTCGGAGTATTCCCTGAAGTCGGAGGCTTTAGACGGAGAATCGAAGGAGCCTGCAGCAGGGGGCAATAATGATTCAGCGGATGCCGAAGCGCTTGGTCTCCCTGAAATGGATGATTTCGAGTTGTTCTCTGAGGTTGGCGAGGACTCGGATTTGAGCGAGCTGTTAGGGATTACTTCTAATTTCCTTTCTTCAGAAGACGAAGGTACGGAGAACGGGGGCGATCGAGATCGAGCTGCTGGCATCCCACAAAATGAGGAAATGGGCAACGTTCTTAACATGACATCAAATTCTGATTTAGATATCTCTGCGGATGAAAACTGGCTAGAAGATGCTTTCGGCCTGGAAGACGAGTCTGTGCAATCGCTCAACCTGGAGCTGGACGATACGGATTTAGATGCGCTGTTTGGGGATATGACCTCGGGTTCGATTTCTGAGGATGAACAGACTGTGCGGGATCGGCAAGGAGCGACTACATCCCGAGAAGCGGCAGATTTGGCTGAGCTGTTCGGTTCTGTACCTACGGGTACTGAGTATGACGGAGAAGCTTCGGGGCAAGCCCGTGGGGGTTGGCTGAATGATGGGGATTCACAATTGCTCAGTGCCGGTGTCGGAGTTGATGAGGGCGACTTCGGGAGTTTGTTCGACCACAATGGTGCGACTGTTTCCGACAAAGGCTTGGCAAATTCGGCAGCGGTTAAACTTGGGGCTTTGTCCGACGATCGTCCTGAGTCGGAAATTTCAAATGTCGAATCTGATGAGGGCGCAGTTTTCGATTTGTTGGAGGATATGTTTGGGGAAGGCATGGTGCAGGACGGCGATGCTGGATCGGCGCCAGATGAGGACGCGGCTCTTGATGTTGAGGAATTGTCTGCCCAACTTCCCGATGGTTTGTCCGACGAGGTGGGTGCGGATTTGTTCGATCGAGCCGAAACAGATGGCGCCGGGGAGTCTGAGGGCGAAGATGATTTGTTTGATGCCCTGGAAACAGATTTTTCGAGTGCGGATTTAGAGGCGCTGCCGACAGAATCTCTTGATGGTATGTTTGAGGGCGATGCTGACTTGCTCTCGGCGATGGAAACCGGGGCTACTCTCAACAACGAAGAGTTGGAGGGTTTTGACGATTTGTTGGATTCCATCGATGCTGAGGTTCTGGTGACTTCGGAACTGACGACGGGCTTTTGGGACGCTGAGGACGAGTCGGCCCAGGCCGATTCCTCAGAGTTGGAAGAGGGGTCGCTGGCAGACTTTTTTGGCGAGGACGAATCAGGCGCTGAGGATGACGAAGGCAATTTTGACGATTTAGAAGCACTGTTAATTGCAGGGGGTGCTGGAGCTGTCATAGCAGCTTCTGGGAGTACAAATCAGAGTCCGGTAAATACAGAAGTTTTCTCGGATCTCGAAGAGCTCCTCAGCGAGAGCGCAACTATGCCGGAAATTCCTGCACCGACGACAACTGCTAGTAAAGCTTCGCGCGCTGCCGCCGAGGAGAGCGACGACGAATTTGGCGATTTGGAAAAACTGTTGGAAGATCCCAAGGAAAGCGGCCGCCAAGGGGAAGCCAATATGGGGCCGTCGGCGATCAACAGACCCAGGCGGAATGCCCGCGCGGGCGGGTTCGGCGACCAGACGATGCGGGTGCCGATCAAGCAACTGGATAACCTCAGCAATTTGATGGGGGAACTGGTGGTGAACCGCAACAGTTTGGAGCAAGACCAAGAACGGATGCGGCAGTTTTTGGACAATTTGCTGCACCAGGTAGCGCTGCTGAGCGATGTGAGCCAGCGGACTCAGGATTTCTACGAGCGGAGTCTTTTGGAGATTGCTTTGCTGGCAAACCGCCAGGGACACCGATCGGCCTGGCGCTCTGAGGATTCGGCCCACACTCGGGAAAGTGCCTGGAGACCGGAGGAAATGGACAGGTTTACTCCTTTCCACAGTTTGGCTCAGGAGATTATTGAGCTGATCGTGCGGGTGCGGGAGTCGGCGGCGGACATTGAGTTTTTGGTGGATGAGGCCGATCAGGTGACTCGCCAACTGCGGCAAGTTACTACTCAACTGCAAGAAGGTTTGACTCGCGCCCGGATGAAGCCGTTTGCGGAGACGACGGACAGGCTGTTCCGGGCGGTGCGGGAAATTGCGATTAAGTGCGGGAAGCAGGCTCAGTTGCAGGTTGAGGGTAAGGATATTCAGATCGACAAGATGATTGTGGATCAGCTATATGACCCGATGACTCATTTGGTGAACAATGCGATTACTCACGGGATCGAACCGCCCGAAGTGCGTCTGGCGGCTGGGAAGCCAGCAGTCGGCAGGATTACCATTCGCGCTTTCCACCAAGGGAACCAAACCGTGGTTTCGGTTTCTGACGACGGGGCGGGAATTGACCCGCAAAGGGTGAAGGCGAAGGCGATTAAGCAGGGTATGCTGACGGCGGCTCAGGCTCAGAGGATGTCTCGCTCGGAAGTTTACGATTTGCTGTTTATGCCGGGTTTCAGCACTCAGGAACAGGCTACAGAGTATGCCGGCCGGGGAGTCGGTATGAATGTGGTGCAGACTTCGTTGCAGGAGATTCGGGGTACTGTGTCGATCGATTCAACCATCGGCAAGGGGACTGTGTTTACCATCCGTTTACCTCTGGTGTTGAGCATTTCTAAGGCTCTGACTTGCATTAGCGATCGAGCTCGCATTGCTTTCCCGATGGATGGGGTGGAGGATATGATCGATGTGCCTCGCGATCAGGTGACGACGGGGGCCGACGGTTTGCCTTGCATTGAGTGGCGGGGTCAAAGCTTGCCGTTCCGGCCGCTGCGGGATTTGCTGGCTTACAACCGCCATTTGGGCCGGGGCAGTGTTTACGGGTTTAATACTGACGATGACATGATTTCGGTGATCGTGCTGCGGTCTGCTGGCAATTTCTTGGCGGTGCAGGTGGATCAGGTTTCGACGGAACAGGAAATTGTGATCAAGCCGTTGGAAGGGCCGGTGCCGAAGCCGATCGGGATTGCTGGGGCCACGGTGCTCGGGGACGGTCGGATCGTGGCAATTGCGGACGTTCTGGAACTGATCGATTTGGCTACCGGAAGGCTGCGTAAGGACACTGGCGGTACGCTTTGGGATGAGAGCGAGAAGGCTACTAAGGAGGCGGAAATCGAGAAGACTGAGCCGACTGTGCTGATTGTGGATGACTCGATTACGGTGCGATCGCTCTTGTCGATTACTTTCGAGAAGTCTGGCTATCGTGTGGAAGAAGCTCGCGACGGTAAGGAAGCTTGGGAAAAGATGAAATCTGGTCTGCCTTGCGATATCGTTTTCTGCGATATTGAAATGCCGAGAATGGACGGTTTGGAACTACTTTCTCGGATGCAGAAGGATGCCGTTTTGTGTGAATTGCCGATCGCGATGCTAACTTCTCGCGGTGCTGACAGACACCGCCAAATGGCTTACAGTTTGGGCGCCAAAGGCTATTTCACTAAGCCTTATTTGGAGGAGCAATTGCTTGATGCTGCTTCTCGGATGTTGAAAGGTGAGGTTGTTGGTGCTCCGGTTGCTGTGTAATGTGTAAATCTGCATTTATCTGCTGTTGAAAAAGGTAATTTCTTAACCGCAGATGAAAATGGATTAACGCGGATTAACGCAGATAATTTCTAATTCATCTGCGTTAATCTGTGTTTATCTGCCTATATCTGCGGTTGAAAAAGGGAATTTCTTAACCGCAGATGAAAATGGATTGACGCGGATTGACGCAGATGTTAGATCGCGCTTTCGGTTTTGGTGGTAGGCTGGGAAAGTGGGGTTTAGCGGAAGGGCGATCGAGGTTATTTATGAAAGCTGAAGAACTTTTAGAAAGATACGCTAAAGGCGAACGAAAATTTCGGACTGCACAGCTAAGTGGGGTAGACCTTCAAGGTGCAGACTTAAGCGGGATTGATTTAGAGGATGCCAATTTGTCTAGGGCAGAATTGAGTGAAGCAATCCTGATTAAGGCTAACCTTCACAAGACAAACCTTAGCAGGGCATCATTAAAAAGTGCGAATTTGACCAATGCCACATCTAGTTCACAAAATCTATCTTGGGCCGACCTCAGTGGTGCTGATTTAAGTGGAGCATACTTAATTAATGCCAATTTAACTAATGCCAATCTAAATAAAGCAAACTTGAGGGGAGCAAATCTAGCTTCTGCTAATCTAACTTTAGCTTCTTTGATTGAGACAAACCTGAGCCTCGCAAATCTGACTGATGCAAATTTGACTGGGGCAAGTTTCACTAAGGCAGAATTAAGTCGTGCGGAGTTAGGTGGCGCAAAAATTCTACACACTAATTTTCAAGGAGCTAATTTACAAGAAGTAAATATGCCTAAATTTGGTCTGTCTAGCGAGAATCTAACTGAGGCTAATTTGAGTCGATGCGACTTAGAAAAAGCATATCTCACCAAAGCTAATCTGCAAAGATCAAACCTAGAGCAAGCCAATCTGCAAGGAGCACATTTGAGCAATGCCAATCTTGAGGGAGCTAATTTGAGTCGATGCAACTTGGAAAAAACATATTTCGACAAAGCTAATCTGCAAGGGGCAAACCTAGAGCAAGCAAATCTGCACGAGACAAATTTGAGCAATGCAAATCTGAAAGGAGCCAATTTGAAGATGGCTAACTTGATGAATGCAATAACCTATGGTTGGAATATCGAAAATGCAGACTTCACGGGTGCTATAATGCCCGATGGAGAAATCTACCAGCCTGAAACCTCTGATGGAGAACTCTACCAGCCTGAAACCTCCGAAAAATTATCTCAAAAAGTGACATCTATGACGCGCAAAATTATTCGTACTGACAAAGCACCCGCACCCGTCGGCCCTTACAATCAAGCCATTGCCGCTACGGGCACTATGCTGTTTGTAGCTGGTCAAATTGCGATCGACATTAGACTAAACGATATTGTCTACACTGACGACGTGGCAAAACAAACCGAACAAGTTATGGCAAATCTCGAAGCCATTCTCACAGAAGCCGGCGCTACTTGGTTGGATGTGGTAAAAACTACGGTTTTCCTCAAAGATATGAATGATTTTGCCGCTGTGAATGCGGTTTATGCGAAATATTTTGATGCGGAAACTGCACCGGCGCGCGCTTGTGTGGAGGTTTCGCGTTTGCCGAAAGATGTGTTAGTTGAGATTGACTGTATTGCTGTGATTTGATTTCATCTTCTTTGAGAAACCAGGCTTTCTCAATAAGCCTGGTTTCTGGATATTTGGTTTTTTTAATATTTATGAGTGATTTAAACGCAGAGGGCGCAGAGGGCGCTGAGGAAGAGGGGAGAGAGATGAATAATTTGAAAGTTTATTTATAGCAACCGCCGAGGGTAAAGTGCGCGACTGTATTAACTTCTACAGCCGATCGCACTTTTGTCGATCTGTCGCTGTCGCGCACCTACTCCCAAATCAATCTGAAACTATCAGATTTAATCTCAATTAGCAATTAGCAATTACTAATTACGAGTTAGCAATTAGCAATTAGCAATTACTCTACAAGTAATTACCAATTACCAACTGTAAACTATTTATTCAACGCTTCGCGGGCGGCTACCGCTTCGTCGGGATGAATATTCAAGCGGGTCAAATTAATTCGACCTTTATTGTCAATTTCTCGCACTTTGACAATCACTTCATCGTTTACAGCTAACTCGTCTTCCACTTTGCCAACGCGGTAGTCCGCTAACTGGGAAATGTGAATCATGCCTTCTTTTCCGGGCAAAATTTCCACGAAAGCGCCGATCGGAATAATTCGAGTTACGCGACCGACATACACGTCTCCTGCATTCAACTTGCGCGTCATGCCTTGGACAATGTTGTAAGCCCGCTGAGCTTTTTCGCTGTCGTTGCCAGCAATTGTCACGGTTCCGTCGTCTTCGATGTCTATTTTGACACCGGTTTCTTCGGTGATGGCTTTGATCGTTTTGCCACCAGGCCCAATTACCAAACCGATAAATTCCGGATCGATTTTCAGGGTTAGCAAACGCGGTGCAAACGGCGACATTTCCTTGCGGGGAGTGTCGATGGTTGCCAGCATTCTTTCTAAAATTTGCAGTCTGGCCGGTTTGGCTTGACGGATGGCATTGGCAATCACATCTAAGGGCAAACCTTTGATTTTCATGTCCATCTGCAAAGCGGTAATACCGGTGTCGGTACCAGCTACTTTGAAGTCCATGTCGCCTAAAAAGTCTTCAATTGCCTGAATGTCAGTCAAAATTCGGACTTCATCGCCTTCTTTAATTAAGCCCATTGCCGCGCCGCTGACGGGTTGGGAAAGGGGAACGCCTGCATCCATTAATGCTAGCGTTGAGGCGCAAACTGAACCCATTGAGGTGGAACCGTCGGAAGAAAGGACTTCTGAAACTACGCGAATCACGTAGGGGAAATCTTCTTTGGAAGGCAAAACCGGCAGCAAAGCGCGTTCTGCCAGGGCTCCGTGACCGATTTCTCGGCGTCCGGGCGATCGCATCGGCTTGGTTTCTCCTACCGAAAACGGCGGGAAATTGTAGTGATGCAGGTAGCGTTTGTCTTGCTGCGGGTGCAAGTCGTCTCCTAAGTCTTGGGCGTCGCCTGGGGTTCCCAGGGTAGCTGCGGACAAGACTTGAGTCAACCCGCGATTAAACAACCCACTGCCGTGTACTCGCGAGGGCAGCACCCCTACGCGACAAGAAACTTGTCGCACCTCGTCTAGCTTGCGACCGTCTACACGGATGCCATCTTCGAGGATTTGCTGGCGCATGATTTTTTTGGTAACGTCTTTGAAAACGTTGCCGATCGCCTTGCTGTTGGCGGTGGCCGCTATTTTTACCGGGTCCTCTTCGGGGAGTTCGGCGATCGCAGCTTCGACTTCATTTGCCTTAACTTCGTCCAATGCTGCATTGCGCTGATTTTTGTCTGGTTCAAATTTAGACAAAATGGTGCGGATTGGGGCTTGGGCGCGATCGCGAATAAAGTTTTCCAGGGCCGAGTCTAGGGATGGGCGTTCCTCTACCACCAAATCGATCCCCAATTCCGCCATAATTTCGCGCTGCGCTTGAATCAAGTCACAGGCTGCTTCATAGCCGAAGTCGATCGCCTCGATGATATCCTGTTCCGGCAACTGGTTGGCGCCGGCTTCTACCATGATTACTCCGTCAGGAGAACCAGCTACCACGAGATCCAACTCGCCTTCTTTGATTTCGCTGTAAGTTGGGTTGATGATGAAATCGTCCCCTACCAAACCGACTCGCACTGCCGCCATCGGCCCGTAAAACGGCATTTTCGCCAGCAGTATCGCCACCGAAGCCCCCGTCACTGCCAAAACGTCCGGTGGCACTTGTTCGTCCATCGAAACCGTTGTGGCTACAACTTGGATGTCATCTCGCAGCCAGCTTGGAAATAGCGGGCGCAGCGGTCGATCGATCAAACGGCCAGTCAAAGTCACTTTTTCTGGGGGACGCCCTTCCCTTCGCAAAAATCCACCGGGAATTTTACCGCCAGCGTAGAGTCTCTCTTCGTAATCCACCAACAGGGGCAGGAAATCAATTCCTTCTCTCCCCTGCGATCGAGTCGCTGTCACTAAAACCGCCGTGTCACCCGACTGAATCAAAACTGCACCGCCTGCTTGAGGCGCTAGTAAACCAATCTTCAGTCTAATATCCCGTCCATCGAAGGATATTGACTTGTCTATCTCTACCATGTAGCACTGCTTCCTTATCTACCACATTCTTTCTCTGTCGGGATCGTAACATTACCACAGGATGTTTGAGAGTCCGACGCCAAAAGACAGGGATAATCGCCTCGCGATCCACTGTCTGTGTCTCGATTGTAAGCATTTATACTGGAAAATTATTTTTTGCAGTGTGGGGTCGATTCTCCGGTCGATCGCCCGCCAAACACCTTCCATAGATGGTACGATGAATTTTCATTTGTGAACTGGGACGTTGAAGGAAGAAGGAAGAAGGATTTAGTTATCTAGGACAGGGAATAAGCCGTAAGGTGGTTAGGGCGCACCCTACATATACAGGTTCTACCTAATTCCTGTCTGGCTCAAAATATCCTTTGTTTGTTAAAAAAAATATTCATAAATCCGATATAAATGCTGTAGTCAACCTCGCAAATAAATAAAAATATCAGGGTAAAAAAGATGGCAATTTTACACGGCAGTTGGCTACTTGACAATGAGAAAAGTTGTTTATTTATTTGGGGAGAAACGTGGCGAAAACTTGGGACAATTGACACCACAGCGGGGATAAATATACAGCATCCCTTAGCAATGACCGAAGCTGAATTTAAGGCTTTCTTAAATTCACTGCAGCAGTCGGGAAAACTGGATTGGCAATTACCGGAAACCGCCGAAAATCAACCGGAAAAAAGCAAAAAAACTCGGCGATCGCCCAAAACTCCAAACGCAGAAATTACCGCCCAAAACTCCTCAATTCAAAGGGAAATTCGGGCGATCGCACTTCCCACCCAAATCTCAGAATCGAACGCAAATCTGATGCCGCAGCACTCAGCAGCAGCACTTGAGGAACCGGCAAAAACCGAGGAAATTTACCTTTATCCCTGGCAAGTCGAGGGTTTTTGTCTCAACCCTCAAGCAGCTTTTGTTTTCTTGCAATCACTACCGCTTAACAGCACAGAACCAGACTCTTTTGTCGGCTCAGATTTGCGTTTTTGGTCTCATATTGCTAGGTGGAGTTTGGATTTGTTGGCAAGATGCAAATTTTTGCCTGGGTTGGAGAAACAGTCGGACGGTTCTGCTATTGCTAAATGGCAACCGTTGTTAGATAGTTCTACAGATACACTCCGCCTCGCCACTTTTGTCAAGCAAATGCCGACGGCTTGCCGAACATATCAATCAAAGGAAGAAGGAAGAAGGAAGAAGGAAGAAGGAAGAGGGAAGAAGGAAGAAGGAAGAGGGAAGAAGGAAGAAGGAAGAGGGGAAAAAGAAGAAGGAAGAGGGGAAAAGGAAGAAGAATCCAGTCAATTGCTTTTAGCGGTGGATTTGCCGATGGGGGCGGAGGAATTGGTGTTAGGCTTTTTGAGTAGTATTGTAGATAGTCAAGTGCGATCCTCTTCGAGGGCTGCGCTAACGGCGGGTAGCTCTACTTTAGACATCAAAACAGTTTCTCCTGTGCGCGACTGGCTGCAAGCTTTGCAGCAGGAATCTGGGATAGTTCAAGTAGAAACAGCAGCATTGGAAAACTTGGCAACCAAGCTGAGTGCTTGGACTGCACCGCTGCAAAACCAATTATCTCAACAAAGTCAATTTCGCACTTGCTTTCAACTCATACCACCAGCGCCCGGTAAAGCCAACTGGAATTTAAATTATTGCTTGCAAGCAGCAGATGAAACCGAATTTTTGGTAGACGCGACAACTGTTTGGAACAACTCTGTCGAGCGTTTGGCTTATGCGGGGCGGACAATAGAATTGCCTCAAGAAACTTTGCTTAGCGGCTTGGGTTTAGCCTCGAAACTTTATCCGTTAATTGAACCGAGTTTGCAAGCACAGCGGCCTCAATCTTGCCAATTAAATCCGCTGCAAGCTTACGAGTTTATTAAATCTGTAGCTTGGCGGTTTGCTGATAGCGGGTTGGGCGTAGTTTTGCCGCCGAGTTTGACAAAGACGGATGGCTGGGCGAGTCGTTTGGGTTTGAGCATTCAAGCGGAAACTCCGAAAGTGACTCCGGCGAAAGGTGGGTTGGGATTGCAAAGTCTGCTAAATTTTAAGTGGGAATTGACGATCGGCGGACAGCGCATTTCTAAGGCAGAATTTGACAGATTGACCGCTTTGAATTCGCCTTTGGTGGAAATTAACGGCGAGTGGGTGGAGTTGCGCGCGCCGGATGTGAAAGCGGCTCAAACTTTTTTTGCCAGTCGCAAAGAGCAAATGACTCTTTCTTTGGAGGATGCTTTGCGTTTGGCGTCGGGCGATACTCAGATGATCGAAAAATTGCCTGTAGTGAATTTTGAGGCTACGGGTCAACTTCAGGAATTGTTGAATACTTTGAGCGATAATCAAGCGGTAAGTGCGATCGCAACTCCGGCTAGTTTCCGAGGACAATTGCGACCTTATCAAGCCCTAGGAGCAGGCTGGTTAGCATTCTTAGAACGCTGGGGTTTGGGCGCTTGTCTCGCGGACGATATGGGATTAGGCAAGACGGTCGAGCTAATTGCTTTCCTCGTGCACTTACAGGAACAAGATTCTCTAGAAGCGCCAACATTACTGGTTTGTCCGACATCGGTATTGGGCAACTGGGAGCGCGAAGTCAAGAAATTTGGACCGACGCTAAAAGTGTTAGTTCACCACGGAGACAAGCGCGCTAAAGGCAAAGCATTTGCGGCTGAAATTAAACGAAAGGATTTAATAATTACCAGTTATGCCCTGGTGTTTCGCGATGCGAAGGAATTTCAAGGCATTAAATGGCAAGGATTGGTTTTAGATGAAGCGCAAAATATTAAAAATTCTGAGGCTAAGCAGTCGCAAGCGGTGCGACAAATCGAGGCATCTTTTAGAATTGCGCTGACGGGAACTCCGGTGGAAAATAGACTGCAAGAATTGTGGTCAATTTTAGAATTTCTGAATCCTGGCTATTTGGGGCCGCGCAATTTCTTTCAGCGCCGATTTGCAATTCCGATCGAGAAATACGGAGATAGGGAATCTTTGCAGACTTTGCGATCGCTCGTTCGGCCTTTCATCCTCCGCCGCCTGAAAACTGACAAAGAAATCATCCAAGATTTGCCCGAAAAACAGGAGATGACTGTATTTTGCGGGCTGGCGGCTCAACAGGCGGTATTATATCAGAAAATAGTCGAAGAGTCAATAGCGGAATTAGAATCAGCAGAAGGCATTCAGCGCCGGGGAATGATTCTGGCTTTGCTGGTAAAACTCAAGCAACTTTGCAACCATCCGGCACTTGTGAAAGCAGAAGCTAAGCCGAAAGAATTGGAGATTAAGAGTCAGGAATCGGGGAAATTGCAGCGGTTGGTGGAAATGTTAGAAGAGGTGCTCGCTGAGGGCGATCGGGCTTTAATTTTTACTCAATTTGCCGAATGGGGAAAACTTCTGAAACCGCATCTAGAACAGCATTTAGGGCGAGAAGTTTTGTTCTTGTACGGAGGAATTCGGCAACAGCAGCGGGAAGAAATGATCGATCGCTTCCAGCACGACCCCCAAGGCCCGCCGATTATGATTTTATCTTTAAAAGCAGGCGGCACAGGTTTGAACCTAACCAGAGCCACCCACGTTTTTCACTATGACAGATGGTGGAATCCCGCAGTAGAAAATCAAGCAACTGACCGCGTATTTCGCATCGGTCAAACTCGCAACGTGCAAGTCCACAAATTTGTCTGCACTGGTACGTTAGAGGAAAAGATTCATGATATGATTGAAAGCAAGAAAGCTTTGGCTGAACAAGTAGTCAGTGCCGGCGAAAACTGGCTCACTGAACTAGATACAGACCAACTTCGGAATTTACTAATTCTCGATCGCAATGCTATCATAGAAAATGAAGAAGAATAATGTGTTTAATTTTCTTCGGTTTGTAGTGAGGACTTTACTCCTAAAAAATCAGAATAACTACACACTCCGACCCAAGAAACCGGGTTTTTTACCGGATTAAAGGTTATCATCCAGTTTTTTCGTCAAAAACCCGGTTTCTGACTCTGCTAGATAACTAAAGCTTTCTTCCTTCTTCCTTCTTCCTTCGGCTTATGATTGACAGAGAATGGTGGAATCAACAGTGGCTCGATTTAATCAATACCTACCGCTTCAAAAAGCGCTTAGAACGTGGCTGGCAATACGCGCGCGAAGGTAAAGTTCTCAGCATTAAATTTCCCAGCCAAGAAGTAATCGCCGTAGTTCAAGGAACAGATCCCAAACCCTATCAAGTTTCTTTAGGACTCGACACATTGAGCGATGAAGATTGGGATTACGTGATTGAAAATATGTCGCAAAGAGCAGTTTTTTCAGCTAAATTACTAGCAGGAGAAATGCCACACAATATTGAGGATGTATTTGCGGCCGCGGGCAAAACGCTATTTCCGTTAAGTTTGTCAGATCTTCGATCGCGCTGTAGCTGTCCTGACCCCAAAAACCCTTGCAAACACATCAGTGCAGTATACTACTTATTGGGCGATCGCTTCAGCGAAGACCCCTTCGTACTCTTTCAACTGCGGGGGAGAACCAAAGAGCAAATCTTGACAGCACTTCGTCAAAGACGAGGTAGGCAAGGAGAGGAAAATTCCCAACTCAACTCCGGCGAAAATTCCCCCACTACGAATCCTAAATTGCCGAAGGTCGATCGCTTTTGGGAATACAATCAGCAGCTAGAATCATCTTTAGTAGTTATTGTACCGCCGCCCAGCAGCGAGACAGTATTAGATATCTTAGGCCCAATTCCCCTCGCAACCGACGGAAAAGGAACCGCTAGCAAATCCTCGCCCGCCTCTGACGCACTCAAGCAGCATTTTAGCAAAATCTACCAAGCAGTTAGCCAGCAAGCAGTTTTAGCAGCACTGAAACGCGGCGAAGGGGAGTAACATAATTTACTCGCAGACATGATACTAGGGACTGTGGCTGATAACAAATCAGGCTTTTATACGCCTTTTATTCTTTAGTCCCTCTCTGTTGGAACGAGAGTTTGGGTAGAAGAGATTTCAACCGACGAGTCTTACTTTTTGCAATTTCAGTTTACACTTCCCACAAATTATTCATAATCTCTATCAATTCCTGGGGGCGTTTAATCAAAAAATCGGGATTGTGTGCAGCCAAAGCCTCCTGAGAATTAAAACCCCAAGCTACAGCAATTACCTTAATTCCTGTTTTTCGAGCCGCTTCAATATCTCTAATCTCATCTCCCACATAAACGACTTGTTGAGGATTTATATGTTCTGTTTTTAGCCAGCTATTAATAACTTTATGTTTGCCAAAAGTTGAACCAGAGTAAATAAATGTGAAAGTGTCTTGCAAACCATTTGTTTCCAGCGATGCCAAGACATTTTCTCGGGAATTAGATGTGATAATGCCCAGTTGAAAGCCCAGTTTTGTTAGAGCGAGTAAAACTTCTTTAATTCCCGGAAATAATTGAATATTGGGAATTTCACTGCGTAACTCTGCTTTCAACATTCTAATCAACAGCGGGAATTTGAAGATAGAAATGCCCGAATACTGAAGGAGTTGCCAAGAAGTTAAATTGCTCAGTTGAGCGATTTGCTCTTTGGTCGCCGATTTAAAACCTAATTCTACTGACAAACGGTTAGTGATGCTCAGAAGAATATCGATTGTATCTGCTAAAGTACCGTCAAAATCAAAAATAATTACTTTGGTCATTGGACAATAGCAAATAAGGAACGGGGGAGCATAAAATTTTAGATTTTAGATTTTAGATTTTAGATGGGAAATGATTTACTGCATAATGTATTCACTCTTGGCGAGCCGTACATAGCCTAAGGTTATTATCTATAGGGTAAGGTACCCCCTAAGCACCCTGACGAACATCTCCACTTTTAAGGGTTAATTTGATTTGCTTTCGCATTTCGCCGCAGCATTTCGGGTTTTATACGCCGCAGCGCCGAAGCTGTAAATCGGCGGTTCCATTCTTCGTCGGAAATGTCGGCTAATTCTGCAAGTGTCGGCGCTATATTTTCAGGATAAGGCTCAAAGTCTGCAACATCTGTTGGTTTGGCAAATCGCTGATTCCAAGGACAAACATCCTGACAAATATCACAACCTGCTACCCAACCTTGTAAATTAGATGCAATTTCGTCGGGCAATTTTTCGGCTCGATTCTCGATCGTGTGATAGGCTATACATCGATCGGCATTCACCACAAAAGGCTCAGTAATTGCCCCCGTCGGACACGCCTCAATGCAGCGAGTACAAGTACCGCAATGTTCCGTATGGGGTTCATCGGGCGCTAACTCCAAATTAGTCAAGATTTCTCCCAAAAACACCCAAGAACCGTATTCGCGCGAAATTACATTACCATTTTTGGCAATCCAGCCAATCCCTGCACGCTGCGCCCACATTTTATCTTGAATCGGCCCGGTATCAGCATAATACCGCGCTTCAATTCCCTCGCCTTGCGATCGCACCCAATTTGCCAAAACCTTCAGTTTTTTGTGCAGGATTTTGTGATAATCCCTTCCCCAGCCGTAGCGAGAGATTTTAGCATATTCGACCCCTGGCTCGACCCTCCCCTCCAAAGGGGGATTCGGGGGGCGTTGGTGAGGCGTGTAGTAGTTGATGGCGACACATATTAAGGACTGCACTTCTGGCATCACCAATTGAATATCCTGCCGCTTTGGGTTGGCCATCCATGCCATATCCGCCTGATAACCCTTGTCCAGCCAAGCCTGCAATCGTTGTTTTTCTAGATCGAAATCCGCGTCTTTTGAGGCTATCCCGACTTTGTGAAATCCCAACTCAAGGGCTTTTTGCTTCACCAAAATGCTGCTAATTGGCGCTTTCATTTGATACCAGGTAAATATTTACCTTTTGTATTGACTATTTTGATTTTATATGATATGTAAAGCAATTTTTAACGATCGGTTTCCTAAATAAACTAATTCCGCGCACAATCGAGTGATACCAATTTAATATGAAGCTGCATAGAATAAAGCTTCCAGAATGAAAGTGTAAGAAGATAGTGAACTCATTTCT
>NZ_JAUBRN010000040.1:0-67026 GCF_036701875.1 Microcoleus sp. MON1_C5
GGGTCTACCATAGGACTGGCAATGCTTTTGGGGTGTGTCACTGCTTATACTACCACGAGAGTGACAAAAGAGGGTTAATTGGTGGGTGCGTTTCCACATCTTAACCACACTACTTTCGGTGGAGAACTATACAGCCAACTTCTTTCCGTAAAGTCTGCATCTTGAGTCACAATACACAAATGGTTCAACAAATAAAAACAAAAAATCTGAAGCTGGAAAATTCCAACTTCAGACTTTTACTAACTCCCCGGGTAGGATTTGAACCTACGACCAATCGGTTACACTTATCCCAACGTTTCCGAAGGGCGCGGACTATTTCATCATCCCTACAAATCATGTTTGTGATCTGTCGTCGGATGTCGGGCGCTATGAGATTTATTGGTTAGGCTCCTCATCTCTAGTCTCTGCACCTTCCTGGCTACTTGCGATCGCAACCGCTGCCTTTCGCCAGACTTGGCTCAAGATTGCCGCCACCCGAAGTGCTGCGGTTTCCTTGAATTCACCCGATTTTTCAGTACCCGTTACCGGATAGAGCTGCTATGTCACTGGAGCTTTTGGTTGATTCCAAAGGCTTGCATTCATTACAGCCGACCGCTCTGCCACTGAGCTACCGAGGATTGGGGGTTTTTGTTACCCACAATTACTAACAATAGCTGAACTTACTCGATTTGGCAAGGCCTTTGACAAACTTTTTTTTTGTCAGACAGCGAGCGGGTTTCAGCAGCTAATGCAGCCCCATTCTCAACTTGGCGAGGCGCTGCTGGGATTCTGGATCGAGGGAATTGGCGAGAAAGCGACTGGAATTGTGTTTGCGGGATTTGTGCTGGCGCTCGCTGCGGCGGGCGGTGGATTCTACGTCAGCCGCTAGTTGTTCGGCGGACATCCATTCGGCACCGTAGCCGACTACGGTCAACTGCTGCGCTCGGTCTGATGTGGCGACAATCATGCGGCCTTTGCCCTTGACCGATCGCAACTCGTAGCGCAAACTAGCACAAGATTTTTCAATATAAGTATCTGCTGTCTGACCGAAGTCAGTGTAGTGCACCGATAAATTTTTAGTAATAATTTCTTTAACGCCGGGAGTATCTCGATAGTGCGCGTCAAACACCAGTCGAGCCTCAAAATCTTGAACAGCGCTGTAGTTAACTAAAACCTCTATTAACTCGCGGCGAGCTGTTTCGAGTTCGTCGCGATCGCGCTTCTCTCGGAGTCGAGGCCAAAGTCCAATTATGTTATAGCCGTCTACAAGTAAAACTGCTTGTGATACATAGGGTGACATGGTTCAAGGCTGAAGAGATCCAGCACGTATAGGACATTATTTGCATTGTTCATCAAAGCTTTTGTTCAATAATATTACCTATTGATGTGTAATTGCTAGGTTACATCGCAATAATTAAACCCCCCAGATCCAGCTTTACCTGAGTTTTGGGGGGTTAGATTAACCTATAAATTTTCCGGCTTATTCGCCAGATTCCAGCGATACGGGCGATCGTACAACTGTCGGCAGGGATATTTTCTCAACAGCAGGAGTACAACCGAGCCACTGCACCGACAACTCCGCAAACTGCTGCGGGGGGCCGCTCACGCAAAAACGAGTCGGTAGCGCAGTACCAGGATTCCGCAGCCCTAAAAGCTCCAATTCTCTGGCTGCAGCAGCCACCACCCGTACCGCAGGATCGATCAATGTCACCCCAGCAGGCAAAAGCGAGCGCAGCACAGGAGCCAACAGCGGATAATGAGTGCAGCCGTAAATCAGCGTATCGATGCGCTGCTGAATCAAAGGAGCCAAATATTCCCGAGCCACCTCACAAGTATAAGGGTCGTGAATCCGGTTTTGCTCCACCAGCGGCACAAAAGCCGGACAGCTAACCTGCCACACCAGGCAAGAATCGTCCATCTCCAAAATCGCATTTCGATAAGCATTGCTAGCAGCCGTAGCAGGAGTTGCGATGACCCCGATCCGCTTGCCTTGCTGCACCGCAGCCTGCGCCCCCGGCAGAATTACTCCCAGCACAGGGATATCAAACTCAGCCTGCACCATCTCCATCGCCAAAGCAGAACTGGTGTTGCAGGCCATAATGACCATTTTCACATCCTGTTCCACCAACCAGGCCATAATTTCGCGGACAAACTCCACAATTTCTGACGGCGTGCGAGTGCCGTAAGGCAGCCTCGCCGTATCTCCAAAATAAAGTATCGATTCGTTAGGCAATTGTCGGTACAACTGGGTCAAAACAGTCAAACCGCCCACGCCGCTGTCAAAAATACCGATTCTTTGTTGTCCAGAGTCTGTTGTCATTTGTTAATTGTCAATAGTCGGTTGTCAATAGTCAGCAGGCACCAGCCATCAGCCCTCAGTCATCAGTCATCAGTCATCAGGAAAAATTACCAATTACCAATTACCCATTACCAATGCCGAATTACCAATTACCAATTACCAATCCCTCCGGCAATATATTATCTTTGTTGAAGATAAACTAAAATGCCGCGAGCGATCGAAGCCGCCATTTGACTGCGGTAAGCTGGGTCAGAAAGCCTAGCAGCATCTTCAGCACCCGTCACAAAACCTACCTCCAGCAAAACAGAAGGCATAGAAGTCTTCCTCAAAACGTAAAATCTCGCCTGCCGCACTCGGCGGTCAGTCGCCCCTGTACCCTCCAAAATACTGGCGTGAATCACCCTGGCCAAATCTTGGCCGTTATTGAAATAATAAGTCTCAATCCCGCTAATATCCGGCCGACTCATATTAATCGCATTAGCGTGAATGCTGACAAACAAAGTAGCATTCACCCGTTCCGCCAAAGAAACTCTCGGTTCCAGGTCGATTTCGCTGTCGTCAGTCCGAGTCATCACCACCTGCACGCCCTGCTGTTCCAGCAGCCTCGCCACCTGAAACGAGATATCCAAAACAATCTCCTTCTCCTGAATGCCCTGAATCCCGACTGCCCCCGGATCGCGGCCACCGTGACCAGGATCGATCGCTACTACGGCGCGGCGGTTAGAAGCTTGGGGCAAATCGTCGTTTCCGAAAGTCCTTCTCGGCAAAGGCTGCCAATTCGGAGTGCGAGTCAAAGGCTGCTGCGCGCTAGCATTCGATCGCAACTGCAAAGACAGCAACTGCGGGTTCGGTCTCGTCACCCTGCCTACCTCTACCCCCGATCGCGGCTGCACCCAAATCACCACAGTCTCCGCATCTTCTTGGCTGGCAGTAAACGATACAGGACTGTTGGCATCGAGCTGAGGAATTTCCCCCGCCAGGGAACTAGAGGCGATCCTAATCCAGTAAGCTCTCGACCCCTGGTCCCACCCGCTGGTATAGGAGACTTGGCGGTCAGTTCTCACCACCAGTTGCGTGCCGTTACTGGCTAAATCAATTGACTGAACTCTCGCTAAATTTCCTTGAGCTTGTCTAGCCCGAGGATCTACAGTCAGGCGGCGGGAAACCGAGGGCTGTCGTACTACACTTCCAGGCAATAGCACAACCCCGCCCAAATTGCTCACAGATGCCCGCCACTGAGTATTAGAATTCTTCATCCGCAAAGTCACGCGGGTAACGGGCGGGTCTGTTGGCAGTTGCCGGACTTCAATCTGGTCAACCCCGTGCTGACCGTTCGTTTGAGGCTGTTGGCTGCTTAGGCCCGCAGCTAAACTAGCTCCTTCAATATCGAGGGTGGCGATGTCCCCAGCCCGACTTTGTTGAAAATTAATTTGGGGGCGACCGCCCGCAGTTCGGACTAAAAAACCGTCCGCCGTCACCTGAACGTTCTGAACTACAGTCGCCTCGCCCGACTGGGCTTGGGATGCTGAAGATTCAACCGATAACCTTTCTCCCCCTGGCTCTGAAATCGGATTTTGAGTTTCTCCCGGCACCGGCGTTGGCAAATCCACTGTCCACTCGGTCGGAGAAATCCCCCGGAATTTTACTTGCTGAGGGTCTATAGTAAACCCGTCTTTGATCTCGACCACAATTCTGGTCGTATCGTTGTCAAACTGCCCTACCCGCACCGATTCGATCGCCCCTGAGAGCGGTTTGCTGACCGAGGGACGACCCAGACTCGTCCCCGGCAAGTCGATTACCAACCGCATCGGGTTGAAAATCAGTTGAGCCTTGGGTTGTACTCCCCCGTCTGTTGTAATGTAAAGCCGGTTCTCTGAAGCATCAAACCGCCAAGATTGCAGTCTAGCTGCTTCGGCGGCTCCGGCGAGCAAAAATACACTTAAGAAACTCGGTAGTAGCCAGTGGAATTTCACGACAGTTTTTTCCTCGTTTGCGTTACTGCCAAAAGCTGGAAGGGCGCTGCTTGCCCGATCGGCTTTCAGCAGTTAGCCGCCAGCAGACCGGGGGCACGGGGGCCGTCAGTTGTTGGCTAAATTTACTTTTTTATGCGTTAACAGGCTCCAAAATGCCAGATCCCGGCATTTTTGAACTTTCCCGTATACTTGGGGGCGATCGGTTATAAGCAGACTGAAAGATTGTGGGCACAAGGGAAGGTATTTATTTTTAGGAGCAAGAAACAAGGTGCTTCTTGAAGTTAGAAGGTACAAGTTAGAAGGTAGAATTTTACCGTTCTTCCAGGGAGGGGTTTCATAGCTCTTTAATGTTGGCGAAGCTCGTTACGGCAAGGGTTATAATCCGCTTTACACTTGCGTTTTGTTCTAACTTTTCCTAAACTACCTCAATAACTTAACAACTTACCTCGGGAACAATCCGGATTTCCAAGATTTAGGTAACTTTTCAAAGCCACCAAATGTTAGTCCCAGACAAACTGACATATTCTTTGGAAAAATCTTTTTTGCTAATTATTTGCTAACAGATTCACAGTTAAATACAACTCCATATCGCCCCTGCTCTCTTTTTTTCTGAATTTTTTACTCAGGGATTTTCGGTGCTGCTTGAAACTTAGTGGGGCGATCGCGATCGCGCCCGCCAATTTGACACTATGATAGCTAGTCCATGTTTTCAGCAGTAACGGGAGAGTTTTGTGTGTTACTTGGGCTGGCAATGCTTTGTCCTTTAGACTGTTTTTGAGTGCACGATCGACAGCCAGAGCATTGGTTTGTTGACCTGAGAAAAAGTTTTGACCGTAGATGATATAGTTATCGCAGTTGTAAAGTTTTTTGGACAGCAAAGACAATCGATCGGCTTCTGGGTAAAACCTGTGATTTGGTTTAATGACTTGCCTTTCGACTAACTGCATAACTTGGATGTGTACTACCAGTTAGAGAAGATACACTATCTTGGTGATTGTGTCAATCTCTGACCTTCTAAAAAAAGGGCAATCAATAACAGTAGATACATGACATCACAGAAAGACGGAGACTTAATTTCCGGCAGGATTCGCCCACAGCAAACAAGTGGTTTAGGTTAGTTCAAGCCTCTAGATAGCCCCTGGGGAGTCAGTATCGAACCTCAAATCGACTGACTCTCAAGATAGGGAAGTTTTGTAATATAGCAACAGCCCTGACGGTTAGGACGTTCTTAATATCTGAAACCTAAGCGGTCGATTGGGCCTTCCCTCGGACTTCTTTTTACCCAGTCAGCTTCGTCGCTATAGCCTTCCACATCTGCTATACCATACCACCGGGTGCGATCGAGTTCTAGCAAATTTATTTTTGAGCGGCATCGATACCCGTAAGTGATTTTTTTCCCTTAGTAATCCACGGCCCCATGTCTAATCAACAGTGCTGCAATTGGCTCTCGCCCATAGGTGCAAAATTCCGGCTCATCCAGTTCAAAATTGCTTGATTTACTTGTTCCGGGCATTCATCCTGGGGACAGTGGCCCGCATTATCTAATTCAACTAGCTCTACATAATTGGGATTGCATTCGACAAATTGGTGGGGTCGGGCGAACCGAGGGGGAATCATCCGGTCTTGTTTGCCCCAAATTAACAGCATGGGAATTGTTAAATTTCGCATCACAATCTTGACACTGGGGCAAAATTTTGAACTGCCTACAGCTTTAAATAAAGCGCAGAAGGCCCGGGCTGCTCCCCGATCGCCTGCTGGCCCTGCTAGAATTTCGACTAATTCGTCGGTAACAGCTTCGGGGTTGGAGTAGGCAAAGCCAACCCAGCGACGGACAAAGGAAGGCTTGCTGGCAAAATAAAACAAAGGCCTGAGTACGATCGGAGAAACAAACAAACTTTCAACAGCTTCGATCCCCGGAAGCAGCCATCCGGGCACCGCTTCGGCTCGCACAGAGGGGTCTGGGAGGCTAACCATCACCGTGCCGGCCACCATGTCCGGGTGAGCCGCGGCCACGGCCAGACAAATCAGCGAGCCGATCGAGTTTCCTGCCAATATTACTGGCTCTCTGATAAAAGTTAGCCAAAAATCATAAACTTGATCGACCCACAAAGACACAGAGTAGTTGACCGGAGCTTTTTGGGAAGCGCCAAACCCTAACAAATCCAAGGCGTAAACCGTTTGGTTTTCGGCGAGTTGGGCGAGATTTTGTCGCCAGTGACCGATCGAAGCTCCAAACCCGTGCAGTAAAATAATCGGCGTTCCCGATGCGTGCGGGGCAATTGCCTGGGCCCCAGAATCTTGAGATTTGAGCGCGCCTTGATTTCGCCCCAAAGTCGGCCGCAAATAAGTGTAGCGAGTTTGCCAACCCCGCCACATCCAGTCTCGTTGAGTTCCCACCCGTTGGTGCCACAGCAGAGAATTTGTCAATTTTGCCTCAGCTCGCAACATAAATTTACACTTGCTTATACCTATTCTACAAGGCAAATCAGGCGACTTGGGGGACTTGCCAGACCGGGCGAGATGGGCTAGGAAAAGCGGTTGTACCTCATCCTTAAGCTTTTACCCTGAATTTTTGACGGTTTTGTCATCAATCGGGCAAGGGGGCAGGCGATCGTGTGTGAAGTTAAAATAAAACTAGGCAGAAACTCAGCCAGACTGAGTAGAATAGCAAGTATTGTAAGAATTCATTTACGATCGTCCAAATATTCCCCAAGGCTTTAGCGGAGGGGAGACAGGGCGCGGTAGTACGTCCGGTAAGGGTAACACCTTATAAAACAGTTCGATCGTCCAAGTGAAATATTGACCGATCAAACCTGTAACTATCAAGAAGCTTCGCTATTAAACTACTGCTTGTAAAACCATTCATGCCTGTGATTGAAAGAAGACAAAATCGCAACCTACCCCAGATCAACGAAAATATTCGATACCCCAAAATCCGGGTAATCGATACCGACGGCGCGCAACTAGGGATATTGACGCCTGCAGAAGCGCTGCGCCTCGCAGAAGAAAAAGAACTCGATCTCGTACTTGTCAGCGACAAAGCTGACCCGCCCGTATGCCGGGTAATGGACTATGGGAAGTACAAATTCGAGCAGGAAAAGAAAGCGCGAGAAGCAAAGCGGAAGCAGCACACTGCCGATGTTAAAGAAGTGAAGATGCGCTACAAAATTGAAGAACACGACTACCAAGTGCGCCTCAAACTAGCAGACCGCTTTATCAAATCTGGGGACAAAGTAAAAGCCACGATCATGTTCAGAGGTCGGGAAATCCAACACAGCAACCTCGCAGAGGACTTGCTCAAGCGCATGGCCACAGATTTGCAGGAAATCGCAGAAGTGCAGCAAGCCCCGAAAAAAGAAGGACGCAGTATGATGATGCTGCTGTCGCCCAAGAAAGTATAAATAGATAGTCATTAGTAAGCAGTCATCAGTCATAAACTGGTGACTGATAGCTGATGACTTCCGAAGTTAGTCAGTCAGGAATAAGCTACCACACAGGAAAATCAAGGCTGCATGGAAAATTTTCAAATCAGCGGTTCGGCGGGAGTAAGACAAGGAGTGCTGCGATCGCTCAACCTGCGATCGGAAGAAGTAGAGCGAACCATACTGATGTTCCTCGTCTACACTCTAACCTCCGTCGGTCTGATCTGGCTGGAACTCAGCACAGTAGGTCTTTTTCTAGATGAATTTGGTGCAGACAAAATGCCCTGGATCTACATAGCCAGCGCGTTTATCGGTTCTGGCTTGGGATTTGTCTACTCGTGGCTGCAAAAAATCCTGCCGCTAAGGCGCACCGTAGTGGTTGTTCTGGCAATGATGTCGATACCGCTATTTTTGTTTCGATTCGGCATCGGCTACGAAAATACTAAGATAGCTGGCGTCAGCATCGCTTTTATTACTATTTTTTTGATGTGGCTGTGGGTAGAAGCTTGTTATGTCCTCAACGACCTTAATACTTCTATCACTTCCAACCAACTGTTTAATATTAGAGAAATCAAGCGTACCTATCCGCTAGTCAGTAGCGGCTATCTAGTAGCTGGAGTAGTCAGCGGATTTTCTCTGCCTGTTTTGCTGTACGTAGTCGGACTCAAAAACGTTACCCTCATATCGGGGTTGATGGTGGCGACAGGCTCGGTGTTGCTCTACTACCTCACGGAAAAATACAGCCAAGCATTCCCGGAAACGGCTCACTGGACAGATGACGACGAAGACGACGACCAAGAAGAATTTACCGCCCGCAAAGTTACAGGCCCGCTCCAAAAATACGCTGTACCTCTAGTCAGTTTTTTCATCCTCGCAGAAGTCGTCTACGTGCTGGTAGATTTCCAATTCTACAGCCAGTTAGAATACCAAAACCCGGGGGACGGAGCTAGTTGGATCGCTAGCTTCCTGGGCATTTATGAAGGCATACAAGGCCTGTTTCAAGTGGCGACTCAGTGGTTCGCTTCGAGCCGGTTGGTGGAAAGAATCGGTGTATTCGTGACGGCGATGATTTTGCCGGCGGGCATCGCTATACTCGGGGTGCTGACCATAGGAGCATCTCTGGGCCAGCTAGTATCTGTGTTTATCGGGCTAATATTGCTGAGATTTTTAGACGAACTGCTTCACTACACGCTTTTGGAAACCGTTAGCCCGGTTTTATTTCAACCGATTCCCGACAATATTCGATCGGGAATTCAAACTTTGGTCAACGGTGTGGGCGAACCTTTGTCCTGCGGAGCTACAGGAGTAGGCATCCTGATTATGCTGTGGGTGACAGGCAAGATACTCCCCCAGCAAGACGAAAATGTATTTCACGACCAGCAAAGTTTGATATTTATTGGCGCGATCGTAATATTGGCACTGTTGTGGGTGTTTGTCGTATGGCTGATCCGCTCTCAATACGTGGGTTTGTTGGTCAAAAGTGCGGAGCGGGGGCGCTTGGGCGTCACAGACGTTGACCTCAAAGCTCTCAAGCGCGCAGTGGTGGAAACTCTACAAAAGCCGGGGGGCGAAGATGAAAAGCGCTCTTGCATAGAACTCCTGACGCAAATTGACCCCAAAAATGTCGGAGAAGTTCTGGCTCCCCTCCTCGATTCGCTGTCCCCTGGTTTGCAGCGCCAGAGCTTGGAAACGATGCTGCAACACCCGAACCCCGCATATTTAGAATCTGTCCGCGCACTCTCGCAGCAATCCTTGCCGCCGGAGGTTCTGGCCTTGGCTTTGCGCTACATCTGGCTGACGGAAGCTGAACCGAATATTGAGAGCTTGCGGCCTTACTTGCAGCCGACGGTCGATCCGGTGGTGCGGGGTACGGCGGCTGCTTTAATTATGAGAAGGGGCGATCGCCAGCAAAAGGCAGAGGCTACTAACACGCTGCGCCAAATGCTGACACACAAGCAAGAGCGGGAACGTGTTATGGGGACGCGGGCTCTGGGAGAAGCTGATTATTTGCAAGGACTGCGGCTGCACATCCCCAATCTGTTGCAAGATGAATCTCTGCGAGTGCGCTGTGCTCTGTTAGACGTGATTTCGTCTACTCATTCGGAAGAATATTATCCTTCGCTGCTGCGCGGACTCGGTTACAAATCGACTAGGGAAGCGGCTTTGCAGGCTATAGTCAAACTTCACAACGACGCCATTCCTTTGCTCGTGTATTTGGCTGAGGACATCCACAAGTCGGATTTGGTCAGGTTGCAAGCTTGGACGGCTCTGGGTCAAATAGGGACTCCGGAGGCGATCGACATTTTGGTCAGCAATTTGATGACGACCTGGGGAACTACCAGGCGCAACATCCTCCGCATCCTGTTGAAAATGCCTTCGGAAGCGGGGATAGAAGGGGTTCTAGACCGCATCGGCCGCAGCGGCTTGGAAACTCTCATCGAACAGGAGTTAATGTTTATCGGTCAAATTTATGCAGGTCTGGTAGATTTGTCTGGGGTAACAACCTACGGCAATTTCTCCGAGCGGGATGCCAACAGCACCGGGGCACCTGGGAACGATACGGCTCAATTGTTGCAGCGGGCTCTGGCGGGGTTGGAAGCTGATGCTAGGGATAGGTGTTTTTTGCTGATGAAGTTTCTTTATCCGCTGGACACGGTACAAGCCGCTGCTTTCAACATCGCTTCCGGCCAACCTTCTTTGGTTGCTAGGGGATTGGAAATTCTCGATAATACTGTGGATATAGCTAGGAAGCGATCGCTCATCAATTTGTTAGACCAAAACTCGCAAAGAGAAAAATTGAGCAACCTCTCGGAATTGATGGTTTACAAACCTCTAGCCCCTAGCGATCGTTTGCGCCGCTTGCTAGAATTGCGCCACTTCCTTTCGGATTGGGCCTTGGCCTGCTGCTTTCACTTGGCGAGAGAAGCGCGCTGGAGTCTTACGGCTCAACAAACTCTCGTCTGTCTGCAGCACCCGACGGGTTTTGTCCGCGAAGCAGTGTTAGCCTATTTGAAAATAGCCTCGCCGCGGGCTTTGGTCGAATTGTTGCCCAGGCTGCAAAATGACCCCGATAATTTGGTATCCGCTCAAGTTGAAGAGATGATGGCAGAGTTCGGTGCTGGGGGAAAAAGGTAACATTAGTCAGTTGTCAGTTGGCAGTTATTATTGTCAGTCAACAGTTAACCGTCAACCGTCAACAATTTTTATTTCCCTTCTTCTTCCCTTTTTTAAGTTTAAATTAATCATTGCATCTCATTATGTTAACCAGCGTCGAACGCCTATTGTTTGTGAGGGAGGTTCCGATTTTTAAGGAACTACGGGATGATTTTCTCGTGCGTCTAGCATCGGTAATGGATGAACTTTCGTTTCCTTCCAAGCACAGGATTTTTACGGAAGGACAAGAAGGTCGGTCTCTCTATATTTTGGTATCGGGAACGGTGCGGGTGCATATAGGCGATCGGGATTTAGCACAGTTGAAAGCGGGGGCTTGTTTCGGGGAAATGTCGCTTTTTGACGCAGAACCTCGCTCGGCTTCTATTTCTACTCTCGAACAATCCGAGTGTTTGATGCTGACTCAAATGCAGCTATACGATGCGATTGATGAAACGCCGGGAATTGCTGTGAATATTATTCGCTTGCTGTCGCGCCGGATTCGTGAGTTGAATCAAAAGTTGAATGCTAAAGAAGCCATGATGCCGCCTACAGAGACTGTGAGAGTTCCTGAAATGCGATGAAATTGGGGAATTGGGAATTGTGTTTTTAGTCGAGCGGTAATTCTGCACAATTTACAGCAGTTTGCGATGCTATGAGGTACATTAGCAGCAATGAGTGAACCAATGTCTTAAATGGTTCGGATTCATCAAATTAAGGGCAACTGCTACGATCCGGTCAATCATCTCTGGGGTCTGGGGAGAAAACATTCGCAAAAAAGATTTACAGCACTTTCCGATGTTATGAGGTTCAATTAAGTGAAAAGCACCTGATAGTTGACGGGGTTGTCACCCCGTCAATATTTAAAGTATGTGATGAGTCAATGTAACGACAAGCGGATAGCATTAATGGGGGATGGCGCTAAATATCATTCTTCTTTTCTAGGTTAAAGAGTTTTTGTCATGGGTGAATAATGATGCAAGATGAATCAGATTGGAAAATCACTTCTTTGAGCTTCGCACTCCTACGCTCCGACTCAGCATTCAATTGAAGATATTTGGTTACAAGCTAAACAATTGATTAGGGAGTGCTATCATCTGTATCAGACATTTGCTCTCGTCAAATATATATTTAAGTTAGTTACCGATTATCAGATATTTTATTTCGTCAAGCTTCATAGTTATGGTAAATTATCACAAATCATATAGGATTGCTATAGCAGAGCTAAAGCTCAAACTAGGGCGCCGATCGAACCTCACCCCTAACTCTGCGAAATAACCCAAAGGCGGTAGCATAGTTTGGGAAACGGCATCAACTGAAGATGAACTTAGCGCCAGCAACAGTCCTGCAACAGGGCAAATACAAAATTAACGCGACTTTAGGGATAGGAGGGTTCGGCATCACTTACCGAGCTATCCACACCCATTTAAACCAAACCGTCGTACTCAAAACCCTCAACGAAAGTCTGCGCCAACACCCAGAATCTGCCCAATTTCAACAGCAGTTTATTGCCGAAGCCCAACGGCGATCGCGGTGTCAGCATTTCAACATAGTCAGGGTAATCGACTTTTTTGAAGAAGCCGGACAGTCTTTTATTGCAATGGACTACATTCCGGGCCAAACTCTCGCCCAAATAGTCGAAACCGATCAGCCGCTGTCAGAAGCCCAGGCCCTTCACTATATTCGGCAAATAGCCTCAGCCGTAAGTACAGTGCACCACAGCGGATTGCTGCACGGAAATATCAATCCAGAAAATATTATCCGGCGAGCCGATTCTCACGTAGTAATGTTAATAGATTTCGGAATTGCCCGCGGCTTTACCGCCGGCACCAAACAAACCCACACTAACTTGCTCTCCCCCGGGTACGCGCCGCTCGAACAATACCTCTATGACGGTAAATGTACACCGGCCACTGACATCTACGCGATCGCAGCCACCCTCTACTACTTACTCTCCGGCGTGGCGCCCGTAGCAGCACCCCTGCGCGATCGCATTCCCTTGACTGAGTTACGGCAATTTCAGCCCAACCTCAGCCCAAGAATCGAGCGAGCCATCCTTCAGGGACTCGAAATCGACCCCCACAACCGCCCTCAGACAGTGGAAAATTGGCTCACCATGCTGCAAGAAACAGAGCGAGTATCAGTAAAAAGAAAAGGCAAGCAAAGTCTAAGATTGCCCGCACCTCCCCCCCCGCAGTTGACTTTTCTGGCGTTTCTCGTAACGGCTGCAATTGCAGGCTGGATGGGTTTTGACCTAGCATGGCACTACAACAGCACCAGTCTCAGCAATCGTCCCAAAATTGAATCCTTCCCATCTCTGGAAGATTTGCTCAAATCCCGCGATTTGTCAGGGCCGATGTTCGGGCAGCCGTCTGTCGAAAGCAGCCCTCTCTACCCGATCGAACTCAACAAGCTCCCCAAACCCTCCTTAGACAGCACCAACATTCCCGAACAGATCGACGATCCCTCAGAAACGAGCGCACAACCTTCTGAGTCTCCAAGCCAGGAAACTCCCGCCCCAGAACCCGAACCGGAACCTGAGCCATCGCCGACGCCCGAACCCGCAGAGGAGCCTTCTGAGTCCCCCATTCCAGAGCCTCAAACCGAAATCGAGCCTGAGCCCCAACCAGAAGCCGCACCAGTACCAGAAGTTGCGCCCCTGCCTGCAGAACCGCCCGCCGCGCCCGCCCCGCCTGCCCCTGAGAGTGCTAGCGCTGAAACCTTGCCGCCGTCGGAATCCGCGCCGCCAGTAATAGCCTCGCCCATCGAGCGATCGCCTGAGCCTGCGATACCGAGCGGCAGTGGCAACAATTCAGATAGTTCGATCGCACCTGATTCACCACCCCCTGTAGCAGATCCCACGATGCCTTTTCCCGAACCTGCGACAAATTAGTATGGTTTTTGTTGGTTCAAAGTGGGGACAAATACTTGGTTTTATGAGTCAGCAAATATCCGCTCAGTAGTTGAGATAATAAGGCCCAACCTAGCCAACGACTATCTTCCAAAAACTTCGCTCGAATCTGAAAATCCCAACAGTCGCCGTCTGAGTTTATCGAATATTTCCTATTTCCTCTGCAATCCAAATGCCCGCAAAAAAATGCAGGACGGTTTTCTATTTTGATTTAAATTATGTTAGAATATGTGCGCGGCGCTGAGGTGGTGTGATGTCGCGTATTAATACTGCCAAGCTGCAAACATTTTGGTACAAAGCAACCCCAACCTCGAATTTGAGCCAGTGTAAGCGAGGCTTTTGTGCTAAGCCGTGGCGCCTTAGACTGTTCTAACTCTCAACAATCCCATCCCCGACAAAGGGGTGGGAGAGTCAATTCCCCCAAACTTCCTTCCTTTGGGAGCAAGCATCATCGGGGACAAGCAAGTTATAATTTGTTGCGGAAGCGCACAGAGATTTTTTATGAGTAAACCCCCAGTTCATGCTTTTTTTGTAGGCAGAGCACTTGCCGAAGCACTGTACGAGCAATTAGAAAGCGCAGCAACCAACGCTTTCTCTGAACTCGGCAAATTTGACGCAGAACAAAGAGAACGCTTGCGACAGTTCACAGATCGAGTTGTGGAACGGGCAAATAGAGCTTCGGATGAGGCGATGCAGAACAGAACTGGCACTGCAAGCACCACCACCATTCAAGACATCCATCCTGCTGATTTGCAAGCGACTATTGACGAGCTGCGCGCCGAAGTGGCTCTGGTGCGATCGGAATTGCAGCGCTACCGCAGCAGTTTGCCCTAGCGCTCGATTCGACCACAACTATTATTTACTACGTGAGCGCATTGCTTTGCGCTCCTGCGCTCCTACTTTCAATCAAAGCAACAACATAAAATAAGCAATTTGGGAACCCAAGTGTCTGCTCTCCTTGATGACTCTGTTAATCGCCAGCGCTCCCCCAAGCACACTGGCGAAGCCGATGAGCCAAAAACTGCTAGTAAATCCTACAAAAGTAAAGCTTATCGCTGGAATCGCGAAAAATACTCCCGGAAGCGGCGCTTCTTCGACATTTGGGCCTTTGTTTTGCTCTGGCTGGCTTCCCTCTGGCTCGACAGCAAAAATTGGAGCTACTGGGGAGGCGTAACTGAAGAAAAGAAAGTTGCCAGACGCCGCTTTCAAGCTATCTGGGTTCGAGAAACACTCTTGGATTTGGGGCCAACTTTCATTAAAGTTGGGCAGTTATTTTCCACCCGCGCCGACTTGTTCCCTGCAGAGTTTGTGGAGGAACTTTCTAAGCTGCAAGATAAAGTCCCTGCTTTCAGCTACGAGCAGTTAGAGGTAATTGTTGAGCAAGATTTGGGCAAGACAGTTCAAGAACTCTACCGCAGCTTTGACCCAGTACCCCTGGCTGCTGCAAGTCTGGGTCAGGTACACAAAGCTCAACTGCATTCGGGCCCGGAAGTGGTGGTCAAGGTACAGCGACCGGGACTGCGGAAGCTGTTCGAGATCGATTTGCAAATTCTTAAGGGAATTGCCCGCTACTTTCAAAACCATCCTAAGTGGGGCCGCGGTCGCGATTGGATGGGGATTTATGAGGAATGCTGTCGCATTCTGTGGCTGGAAATTGACTATCTCCATGAAGGCCGCAATGCTGATACTTTTCGCCGCAATTTTAGCAACTGTGACTGGGTGCGGGTGCCGAGGGTTTATTGGCGGTACGCGGCTCCGCGAGTGCTGACTTTGGAATACCTGCCGGGGATTAAAATCAGCCACTATGAAGCTTTGGAAGCGGCCGGGATCGATCGTAAATTAATCGCTCAGTTGGGGGCAAAAGCTTATTTGCGCCAGTTGCTCAACGACGGCTTTTTCCACGCTGACCCACACCCCGGCAACATCGCTGTTAGTGCTGACGGTTGTCTGATTTTCTACGATTTTGGCATGATGGGGCAAATCCAGTCGAACGTCCGCGAAGGACTGATGGAGACGCTCTACGGCATTGCTTCCAAGGATGGACAGCGGATTATGGATTCTCTGATCAATTTGGGAGCTTTGGTGCCTACGGGTGATATGAGTCCGGTGCGCCGATCGATCCAGTATATGCTGGACAATTTCATGGACAAGCCTTTTGAAAATCAGTCGGTGAGCGCGATTACCGACGACCTTTACGATATTGCCTACAACCAACCTTTTCGCTTCCCAGCTACTTTTACTTTTGTAATGCGAGCTTTTTCCACAATCGAAGGGGTGGGCCGAGGTTTAGATCCCGAGTTCAACTTTATGGAGGTGGCACAACCTTTTGCCATGCAGCTTATGACTAATGGAAATGGCCATGATACAAGTAGCAGCATTTTTAACGAAATCGGCCGTCAAGCGGCTCAGGTGAGTTCGAGTGCTTTGGGTTTGCCCCGCCGGATTGAGGAGACTATTGATAAACTCGAACAGGGAGATTTGCGGATTCGCGTCCGTTCTGCAGAAACAGAGCGCTTGCTTCGCCGCATGAGCAGCGCTCAAATGGGCACGAATTATGCTTTGCTGATGAGTGCTTTTACTTTGTCGGCGACAATTTTGTTTGTCAGCAATCAAGTCTGGCCGGCTGTCGCTGTTGCCGTGCTGGCGGCGGGTGCAGGGTTTGCTATGCTGCGTTTGTTCAAGCGGATCGATCGTTTAGACAGGATGTCATAATTGTGCAATTTGAGATGGGAAATTTCAGGTTTGAGATTTCTCGCCAGCAAGAATTTGACATCGAATGTTAAGTTTTTGCTGGCTGACCACAGATTGCTGAAATTTACAATATTTACGCGCTGTGAGGCTAAAAACCCAGTTGCTACCTAGATTTTTCGCCAGCCAAACCTCGGATTTTGGGTAGAAATCCAGTCTTGTTTTGCAGGTGCTGCTGAATTTACTGGATTTAGCAAAATTTTAAGATGGGATTACCATCATACGATCTACAATATGAGGTCAAGGAAGTGCAATTTTTCCAAAACTCGCGCTCGTGGGGTGCAGAAATTTCAACTGCCGTTCGGGATTTAAGTTTTGGAAGAAAACATCTCACCCAATTAAATCAAGCTTTCAAGTTCGATGAGTCCAATCACCCAATCTATGAAACGCTCTTTCGCAGGTAAGACAGACACAGGGCTAGTTCGTTCCGTAAATCAGGATTCGTACTACATAGACTCTGACGGGCGATTTTTCATAGTGGCCGATGGAATGGGAGGACACGCCGGAGGTCAAGAAGCCAGCCGGATTGCGACTCAGGCGATTCAATCTTATTTGCTCGAACATTGGGAAGGGCCTGAGGATTCTCCGCTGTTGTTGGAAAAGGCTTTTTTAATTGCCAATCAAGCTATTTTGACGGATCAGCTCGACCACCCCGAGCGTGCTGATATGGGAACTACGGCTGTGGTTCTAATGTTTAGGGATGAGGGCCGACCCTGGTGCGCTAATATCGGGGACTCTCGGTTATACCGACTGCACGGCTCTCGTTTGGAACAGATTACTGAAGACCAGACTTGGGTGGCTCAGGCTGTCAAAAGAAAGGCTCTAACTCCCGACCAGGCTCGCACTCATCCTTGGCGTCACGTTTTGTCCCAGTGTTTGGGCCGCGATGATTTGCGGGAGATAGATATTTTGCCGGTGGACGTGCAGCCTGGGGATCGCTTGCTGCTCTGCAGCGATGGCTTGACTGAAGAACTTTCCGATCCTTTGATAGCTTCGCCTCTGAAGTCGATTCGCGCCTGCGAGGGCGCTGCAAATGCTTTAATTCAAGCAGCTAAGGAGAAAGGTGGACGCGATAATATTACTGTGGTGATCGTCACGATCGACCTCAAATAATATTCGATCGCCCGATCGCACCCGACTATCTAAAATCGAAAAATTGAACAATCTAAAATCTAAAATCTAAAATCTAAAATTGAATGACCCGCGTTATCGGTTTGATCAGCGGCACGTCGGTGGATGGCATTGATGCTGCTTTGGTGGATGTGGTCGGTTCCCACACAGACTTGAAAGTGCAATTGGTGGCAGGCAAGACTTTCCCTTATCCTGCTAATTTGCGATCGCAAATTCTCTCAGTTTGCAGTGGCTCAGCTTTGTCAATGGCTGAACTAGCCCAATTAGATGATGCCATCGCCCAAGAATTTGCCACGGCGGCATTGACAATTCAAGCAGAATATGATACAGCCGAATTAATCGGCTCTCACGGTCAAACCGTCTACCACCGACCTGCTGGGAAAGCCCAGAAAGACAGCGCCGGTGCGTTAATGGGCTACAGCTTGCAACTTGGGCGGGGCGCGCTAATTGCGGAATTGACAGGAATTACTACTGTGAGTAACTTTCGATCGGCAGACATTGCAGCAGGGGGTCAAGGAGCACCCTTAGTGTCAATAGTTGATGCCTGCCTGCTGGCGGAACCCAACATCAGCCTCTGCATCCAAAATCTGGGGGGAATTGGCAATGTTACCTATCTTCCGGCAAGAGGAAAAGGGGAAAACAATGACGAGTCTGAGATTTTCAGTCTTGGGGATGGCATATCGGGTTGGGATACAGGCCCGGCGAATTCCCTGTTAGATTTGGCAGTACAGCACTTCTCAGGCGGCACTAAGACGATCGACGAAGGTGGAGCTTGGGCGGCATCGGGAACTCCCTGTCAAGCTTTAGTCGAGGATTGGCTCGCATCAGAGTTCTTCCGCCAAGCACCGCCGAAATCAACGGGGCGAGAGCTATTTGGTGTAGACTATTTTGACAGGTGTTTGGTCGAGGCCCAAGGTTACAACCTCAGTCCTGCTGACGTGCTGGCTACTCTGACAGAACTGACTGTTGCCTCGATCGTTCACAGTTACCAAACTTTTTTACCGGCTATGCCCGATCGAGTTTTACTATGCGGGGGCGGCAGCCATAATCTCTACTTAAAACGCCGATTGCAATCTCAGTTGCATCCAGTGCAAGTGTTGACTACTTCTGAGGCCGGCTTGAATGTAGATTTTAAAGAGGCGATAGCTTTCGCGGTTTTAGCCGCATGGCGGGTTCGGGGCATTCCCGGCAATCTGCCTCAAGTTACTGGTGCCCGGACACCGGTACTTTTAGGAGAAATTAACTCTTGTTGGCACAGTTGGGCGTGATAGCATAGAGTCTGAGGGACAACGGCTGTGCGTTGTTGCACCAGCATTGTAGCCAGCAGGAAAAGCATAGGAACAGCACTGTGGCTCACACGTTTTTAATGGAATCTGGCCAATGGACGCTCGAAGGAAGCTGGATTGAGCGCAATGGCGTGCCAATTACGGTTAAAGGCAAAACTTTAGTGAGCTGGAACCGAACAGATTGGTTCAGTATGGTGACAAAGCTCGTATTTCCTGGAGGCGATCGCGAAGAGATTATTTTGCAGTACCGAGGACACCTCAACAGCGATGAACGGCAGTATACATTTGTACTCCAACACAGCGAACTCGGCCGCGTCGAGGGCGAAGGTTGGATTGCTCCCCAGTCGATCGTCCAGCGTTATTGGGTATTGGGAGACGAACGCCAGCGGCGGACGGGTTTTGACACCCTTCACCGGGTTGATGACAACCGCTACTACCAATCTAGCGGCATCATGTCTGGTCATTACTTGACGAATACAATGGAGGCGACTCTGGAACGTCAGGGGGAATAACTCTTTCTAGAGTCCACATTTGGGAGTTCTAGGGTTGGATGTGAAAATTAAAGGTTTGGCTAGTCGGAGGTCGCGCTCAGATGTCCGACTAGCACCATTGTTGTCAAACCTCATCCGCTGCCACTAAAGACAAATATATTGAATTTGTTAAAAATTTTAATTGGTTAAAAAATTAACACTTATTATTAATAGTTATTCAATTTTCGAGTCTAGGCGCCATAAATTATTTTTGCGCTCTCCTGTGGTCGATCGACAAACTGCTTAGCTCGACTCCGCAATTCGAGTGAAATCCACAAAGAAACTGTCCAATTTTCCTCAAGTCTCTATACAGGTCTTCTACCTTCTGCCTTCGAGTGACGCCCCATCACCCCCAACTCCTTTCCGCCTGAGGGAAGAGAGTAAGAGACGGAGGTCGCCGACTGCGACTCTTTGTTACTCAACGCCTGGGTTAGGTTCTAAACCCCAGTGGTGTTTCAAAAAATGGCGGTACATGGTTTCCCGAAGCATCATTTGCTCGTAAAGCTTGACCAAAAACTCTTGAGCTTGTTCGCGGCTCATGTCACTTACCTGTGTTTTGAAGGAACACAGGCTAAATTGCTGTTCCAAAGACAATTCTGCTGGTTGGCTCATGACTTTGACTCCTCTGTAAGTAAAGGTGACTTAAAAGTGAACACCTGGATTAACCAGATTTGTAACTTGTTTCAGCGATCGACCGTTGGTTTCGGGATGCCCGATGGCCCATCTGGCTTTAGTCTATATTACAAAAGGTAACAATCATTTGACAAAGTTACCATCTGTCCCAGGAAAGAACTTACTTAGGGAGAGAGATGGCGAGATGTCTGCAAAAGTTCCTTCTGCAGGCATATACAACTGTATCTACTTGTCAAGAGGAAAAAGGCTCAGTACGAACCAAAAGAATTGAAGCCCTTTATACCAAATCGGGCGGAGCTTCTCTCCGCCAGGGGAGAGGGGGAAATGAGGAGAGGGGGAGAGGCGGAGATTGGAAGATGAGGAGATGAGGAGAGTGGAAGATGGGGAGATTGGAAGATCAGGAGAGCGGGAGATTGGAAAATGAGGAAGATGGGGAGAGTGGAAGATGAGGGGAGCGGAAGATGGGGAGAGTCGGAGAATTTCTATTTCTCTGTTCTCCCTTCTTCCTTCTAGCTAATTCGAGGGCCGGCTATTCTGGGGTGGAGTGGCCGCTCCGGGTCTGAAATTGGGAGCCGCGGGTGCAGGCGAAACAGGAGGAATGCCCTGATTTGCCCCAAAGTTGCTAGGCTGCTGTGGAGCCGGGAGAGGAGATTGAAACTGATTGGGATTGAACTGCTGCTGCCCAGGAGCGGGGAGAGGAGATTGAAACTGATTGGGATTGAACTGTTGCTGCCCAGGAGGCACAGGAGACGGCAGGGGTTGACCGGAATTGCCGATCGCAGGTGCCGCAGGAATGCCAGAATTGGGAAGCGAGGAATTCGGCAGCGGCGAGGGAGCTGAACTAGGAAGAGTTGCTAGAGCCACTCGATCGCCCCCTACCTCTCTCAATTTGTCTAAAACCTCCACAACTTTGGCATATCTCGCATTTTGAGGAGCGTACAGCACCATCAACCCCGTAGGATTTTTACTTTGGAAACTCTTTAAAACTCGATCGAGCTGTTGGTAATTAACAGGCAATTGATCGATATAAGTTTGCCCGAAATCGTCAATGCTGACAATCAGCATCTCTCGCATCTGTACTTGTCCCGTCTTCGCCTTAGGCAAATCGACATTAATTGCTTGCTGGCGAGTCAGTTGCAAAGCGGCCAGCAGAAAAAACGTCAGAATGCAAAATATCACGTCAATTAAAGGCACCAGGTCTATCCGAGCCTCTTCAGCAGGAGTATCTAGATTAATCTTCATCAGTTCTCTGGAGTTTTAATTATTAGAAGGTGAATCTTCAGCCGGATCGGAACCTTTCAATTTCGGCTCCCGATTCCGTTCTCCCGATTCTTGAGAATTGAGAGAACGCCTGTTCAAACCATCTGCACCAAAAGAAGAATTGCTGTATTCTGCACCGGGCGATCGACCCTTAGCATTAGCTGCCGGCCAGTATTGCCTGTAAAGCAATTCCAGTTCATTTCCAGCTTTGCGAAATATTTTTGCCTGGTTGAACAAAAAAGCTTGAAATATCCGATAAAACGCCAAGGTAAAAATTGCTACTATCATCCCAGTAGCAGTCGTGATCAGCGCTTCGCTAATCCCCAAAGTTACGCCAGTTGTTGCCGCCGTGCCGATGTCGCCCAGACGGATAGAACTGAGCGAGTTAATCAAGCCCAGAACTGTTCCCAGCAAGCCCAGCAAAGGGGCTAGAGCGATCGTAGCTTCTAAGATTTTGTCACCGCGACGCATCGAAGCCAACTCTTCATCGGCTGCCGCTTCGAGTGCGAGTCGAAATAAATCTGGTTCGGGATTGTAGAGCCGCAGAGGTGCAGAAAGAAATCGCCCGATCGGCTGTCGGTTAGCTTGTCTTGCCATCTCGTTAGCCGCCCCCCAATCGCTGCGAGCGGCTTCCAGAATACGGTTAACAATCTGCTTTTCTTTGCTCAGAAGGCTTGCCCAAAACCACAAGCGCTCGATAATTGTACTCAAAGATAGAATCGATAACAGCAACAGGGGCCACATGGCGGGGCCGCCTTTTTCAAACAGTTCTTGAATATTCACAATATTTTTGCTCCTGCAGTACCCGCTAACTTTTGCTTCTGTTCTACTTTTTTTAACAAATCTAAGGCCATTTAATTTTAGCTATTAATGTACTCAGGACTTACGCCCTCGCCACTAAAGACACCGGCTGCATGGGAACGGGGTCCGAGGAGTGCAACCTCTATATTTTCCTCGCTCGAACCCAGTTTCGGGGTAAGTCTGGGTACGGTTTTCTAGCGCCTGCAGGCCATGGGCGGCGACTTCCTCACAATTCCTCTAAGTCTTGACACATATCTTGGAGTGACTGGTGTTGAAGGCGGCGGGAAGAGCGGCGATATTTTTTAGTTTGCAGCTTCGGTTCGTAATGCTGCGTACCATCAGACTTGGTTTGCTGCTTCAAACTCGATTCGGCGCTGCTGGAGTTTTGCAGAGCTTGTTGGCGGACGATCGCCTCTTCGAGAAACTGCAAGTAATACTCATAGCGCTCCCAAGCGCCCCGCACGACACAGTTAGGCTCGTCTCGGTGCGAACAGTCGCTAAACTGGCAGCTACCCAAAGCCAGCCTCTGGCGCGCTTCTGGGAAATATTCCGCTAATTCTGAGGGATCGCATTCGAGAGCCGGCTGATTAAAGCCCGGAGTATCGGCCAAAAGTCCGCCGCCGGGGAGTTCAAATAGTTCGACGTGGCGAGTCGTATGGCGCCCGCGACCGAGTTTGCCGGAAACAGCGTTCACTCGGAGATTCAGGGCCGGGATCAGTTGGTTGATCAAGCTGGACTTGCCAACCCCAGAAGGGCCACAAATTACCGTTATTTTCCCTTGCAAGTGGTCTAGAAGCAAGTTCGGCAACGGGCTATGTACGGGCTTTAACGGATGTAACGGCTTGAGCGAATTTGGATTTTGGGCGTTATCCTCAGAACTCAGCATAGATGGCTCTATTTTCTCCACTAAGTCATGGAAACCTGGTTCCGAGGCAGAAACTTCATTTTGATCGTTAGCGGGGGCTTCCTGAACTCCTGCGCCGCTGCGGACGCTAATAAACATTGGTTCGTAGCCCCAGCCGCCAAGCCGATCGCGCCACTGTTCCAACTCATAGGGCGTGACCAAATCGCATTTGTTCAGGCACAAACTCACTTCTAAACCTGTAGATTCGGCCTTGACTAAAAACCGAGTTAATGACGCGGGATCTAAGTCTGGTTCAGCAAGGGCAAAAACAAGGAGAATGCGATCGGCATTAGCTACAGGCGGGCGGTTGAGTTCTGTTTGGCGCGGGAAGACTTCAGAAATTGCTCCCCGGCGGTCAGTCCAGTCCGGTTCGTCTACCACCACGCGATCGCCCACCATCACCTGTTGACCAATTTTTTTCAGTCGAGTGCGACGAGTACACAGGAGAGTCGGAGAATCAGCGAGGGGAGCATTTTTCCCGTCAATCGAGACTTCGGGATCTAACCTCACTTGGTAGAAGTTAGCCTGAACAGCAATTACAGTACCGACGATCGAGGGCGAATTCAGGCTCATCCTGCTTCCTTGTCTTCTGGGCGCTGCACTTTCATTGAAAAAAAGCCCGACTCCGGCTCATCCGCGACAAATTGCGTTTCCAGAATCTGGTAGCCTTCCATTTTGAGACTATCGGGCACTTGTTCGATCGGCTCCCCAGCATCCAGCCACACTTCCAAAACAGCACCCGGTGCCATTTGCTCCAAGCGCAGTTTAGTGCGAACAAAATTCAGAGGACACGGGGTACCCCGCAGATCGATTTTGGCATCTGGGGATTTGGGAGTTTCAATTTTCGATGTTGAATTCATGATGCTTTTTGCAATCTCCAATCCTGAAAGCCTTAGTTTTTTAAATAAGTTGCATGGACACTGGAAAATCTAAAATTTTGTGTCCAATTGGACACAGAATATTATTCTTTCTGAAAAAAGTGAGCGCAATTGCGCTCACTTTTTTGAGCGCTACTGAAACCGAATGCCTAGGAAGCGTCCCACCTGAGATTTTTGTGAGCAATTCCACACAATTTTTTGACAGATACTAAAACAAATTGCCGGGGAATCCTCAAACAGGAAAATTTGACACCAAGTGGTGTCAAAAATTGCTTATTTCTGAAACAAATTACCCAGAAACCCTTCCAAGCCGCCTTTACCGGTACGATCGCCCTTCAGCTTAGCAAGCTGCATCAGCAATTCCCGTTCTTCAGCCGTCACCTTAGTCGGAATGTCAATAGACACCGTAATCAAATGATCGCCGCGACTGACTGGATTTCCCAACCGAGGCACCCCTTTTTTCTCAAGAGTCAGAACAGTATTCGCCTGAGTTCCGCTAGGAATCAACAATTCCGTCGGCCCGTCTACGGTTTCCACTTCCAACCGGCACCCTAAAATTGCTTGCAAATAACTAATCTTAACTTCCGAGCTAACGTTAGTACCCTCGCGCTTAAATAGCGGGTCTTCATTTACGGCCAAAAACACGTAAAGATCCCCGGGCGGCCCGCCCAGTTTGCCGGCATCCCCTTCATTGGAAACGCGCAAGCGAGTACCGTTGTCAACTCCAGCCGGAATTGTGATTTTCAGCTTTTTCATCACTTCTTTCTGGCCCCGGCCCCCGCAAGTTTCGCACTTATCCTCAATCACTTGCCCGGTGCCGTTGCAAGTGGGGCAAACTGAAACTTGAGTAAAGCTGCCGAAAGGAGTGCGGGTAGCACGTCGGACTTGACCACTGCCGGTACAAGTCGAGCAGGTTTGGGGTCTGGTTCCCGGTTTGGCGCCAGTCCCGGTGCAAGTTTCGCAGGTTTCTAGATGCTTGATGCGGAGTTCTTTTTCCCCACCAAACACTGCTTCCCGAAAATCCAGCCGCAAATCGAGTCGCAAATCGTCTCCGCGCACCGGCCCGCTGCGCCTGCGACCTTGCTGTTGTTGGCCACCGACGCCTCCCTGAAAACCCTGAAAGAAGCTTTCAAAAATATCGGCAAAGCTGTCACCAAAGTCTTGGAACCCCGGTGCACCTGCACCGCTGACGCCTGCTTCGCCGAAACGGTCGAAACGGGCGCGGGTTTCTGGTTCTGAGAGTACCTCATAGGCGCGGTTAATTTCTTTAAACCGCTCCTCGGCACCGGGTTCTTTGTTGACATCTGGATGGTACTTGCGAGCTAGGCGGCGGTAAGCACGCTTAATTTCTTCTTTGTCTGCGCTGCGAGAAACGCCTAATATTTCATAGTAATCACCGGCCATAGAGCTGCTTGCCTGGAGGTAAATAACAAAAAGTGTACGAAAAAGAAACGGGCGACCTTTCCTGAAATTACAGATTAAAAGTTAAAAATTCTCATTGTTAATTGTTAACTTTTAATTTTTAGCTTTTCAGTTTTAAAGGAAAGGATTCATATCATCAACTTCTGGTTCGGGAACCTTCTGTTTTTGTTTTGACTGTGGATTTGACTGTGGACTTGACTGTGGATTTGACTGTCGTTTTGACTGTCGTTCCGGCTTGGATTCCGCCTTTGATGCCGCCTTTGATTCCGGCTTTGGTTCCGGCTTTGGTTCCGGCTTTGGTTCCGGCTTTGGTTCCGGCGGAGCTTGGGGCGCCACCAGCAGCTCTTCTTCCACCAAAATACTGTCGTCGTCCGCTTTAACCTCTTCTGGTTCTGATGATTCTACTTCTGACATCATCTCGCTTTCACCAACAGATCCTGACGGGGCTACCCCGCTGCGGGCTTGGTCGTAGACTGCTGTCCCCAGCGAGTATAGCAGTTGCTTGAAAGATTCGATTGCGGGCGTGAGTTCCTCGACTGTGATGTCGGGGTTAGTCATCGTTGCTCGCAAGGCTGCTGCGGCTGTTTCCGCTTCTGCCTTGAGCTCGTCGCTCAGCAGTTGCGCGTTGGTTTTTAAAGTTACACCACAATTATAGACGAGGGAGTCAGCTTGATTTTTGAGTTCGACCAGTAGAGCGCGCTTGATGTCCTCGTCGGCGTAAAGTTCGGCTTCTTGTCGCATCCGCTCGACTTCGGTTTCGCTCAATCCCCCTGTATTGGAAATTTGGATGCTTTGTTCTTTTCCGGTTCCCTTGTCTTCAGCAGCCACTTTGAGAATCCCGTTGGCATCGATTTCAAAGGTAACTTCGATTTGAGGTACGCCGCGGGGAGCTGGGGGAATGCCTTTGAGCAGGAACTTGCCAAGACTTTTATTGTCTTTAACCAATGCCCGCTCGCCTTGGAGTACGTGAATTTCTACCGAGGTTTGCCCGTCTGCCGCCGTGCTGTACATTTGCGATCGGCTGGTGGGAATAGTTGTATTGCGCTCGATTACTTTGGTGAATACTCCGCCCAAGGTTTCGAGTCCCAGGGAGAGCGGCGTCACATCGAGCAGCAGCAAGTCTTTGACTTCACCACCCAACACCCCGGCTTGAATTGCCGCGCCTACCGCTACAGCTTCGTCGGGATTGACCGATTTATCGGGAGAAACGCCCCCAAAATACTTGCTAATTGCCTTTTGAACTGCCGGAATCCGGGTTGAGCCTCCCACTAAAATAATCCTGTCTATGTCTTTGGGGGTCAAACTTGCGTCTTTGAGGGCTTGAGTCACCGGATCGATCGTCGCTTGCACCAAATGAGCCACCAGTTTTTCAAACTGAGCTTTGGAGAGTTCCATTTCCAAATGCTTCGGCCCTTTCTCGTCAGAAGAGATGAAGGGCAGATTGATTGAGGTGGATTCTCGGTTGGAGAGTTCGATTTTCGCTTTTTCGGCAGCTTCTCGGAGGCGCTGCAAGGCCATTTTGTCTTGTGAGAGGTCAGTGCCTTCTTGAGTCCGGAAAGCTTCTACCAGCCACTGGACTATGCAGTCGTCAAAGTCATCTCCTCCGAGATGGTTGTTACCGGAGGTAGCGTTGACTTCAAAAATTCCGTCTCCCAGTTGCAGGATCGAAACGTCGAAAGTACCGCCGCCCAGGTCAAAGACCAAGATTTTCTGTTCTATATTTTGCTTGTCCAGCCCGTAGGAAAGGGCTGCAGCCGTCGGTTCGTTGACGATCCGCAGGACTTCTAGGCCCGCGATCGTACCGGCGTCTTTGGTAGCTTGCCGCTGGGCGTCTGTGAAGTAGGCTGGCACTGTAATCACGGCTTGGGTAACAGTTTGTCCCAAATAAGCTTCTGCATCTTGCTTGAGCTTTTGGAGTACCATTGCCGAGATTTCTTGGGGAGTGTGAACCTTGTTCCGAATTTGGACGTTAACGGTATCGTCTTTGCCTTTTATGCAGGTATAGGGAGTTCGGGCTCGTTCTTCTTCCGTGTCGTCCCACCGCCGTCCGATAAATCGTTTGATACTGTAGACAGTATTTACAGCATTAGTTACAGCTTGTCGCTTGGCCAATTGACCTACTAAGCGATCGCCCGCCTTGCCAAATCCTACTATACTCGGAGTTGTGCGCCCGCCCTCGGAATTGGCGATCACGACGGGTTTACCGCCCTCTAACACAGCTACGCAACTGTTAGTCGTGCCTAAGTCAATTCCAATAATTTTTCCCATAGCGCCTCATAAAACTTTGTGGGATGTTTGGAAATCTCCAACTACAGGTTGGGAGATGAAAAACGACTCAGCTTGTTTAAACAAGCATTCCCAGACTAGATTTGTAGGAAATAAACTTGATGTCCTAAAGCAATATCAAAGACTGGTAAAAACATTTTTCAGAATTTTTGGATCAAGCGCTGACCTGCTTTTAGTCATCTTTAATTAATTTGGTGAGTCTGCCACCTTGGAACCCCCGAATTCTATTCGGGGGTCAGTGACTTTGAGGAATGCAGTAGCTTGTATCCCGATTAACCTTCTGAACTATCGGGATTTTCATCTGAGGCTACCACAGATAGCCCAGCCGCTGCAACTTTCACTTTGGCGTGCCGCAAGACGCGCTCGCCCAGAATGTAGCCGCGTTCTAGTTCTTGGATAATTGTTCCTTCCTCGTGTTCGTCAGTTGGCTCACTCAGCAGAGCTTCGTGGAGGTTGGGGTCAAACTGTTCGCCTTCGGGGCGCATCGGAGAAACCCCGATTTGCTTGAGGCCGTCTACCATTTGCTTGTAAACGCTTTGGTAGCTTTTGTGAATGTTCATTTCGCCATCGGTTTGCGGCTTGATGTGCGATCGAGCGCGCTCGAAATTGTCAATTACCGGCAACAGGGGTTTGATCGTGAGACACCTTGCCTGTAAATCTAGCTCTTCTTTTTCCTTTTGGGTACGCCTGCGGAAGTTTTCAAAATCTGCTGCTAGGCGGAGATTTTGATTTTTCAGTTCTTCTAGTTGAGCGGATGCGACTTGCAACTGAGTTTTTAAAGCCTCTTTTTCCTCGGTTACCTGGGCCAGTTCCTTCTTCCAAGGCTCCGCCGCGTCTGCAGTCGGACTGTTTGTTGAACTGCCGGTGACGGTAGGCCCCGATGCGTTTGCTGGGGTGCGATCGCCCTGAGCACTTTGATAAGCTCGAGCAAGTTCGAGCTCCCAATCCGCCGATTCGTTCGAGTTTCCTGATGCCGCCGGATTTTCGCTTCCCATTGGCGAACCCTCTGGGGTGGTTTCCCCAGTTGAGCTAGGATCTTGATCTTGCTGTTTTTCCTCGTCAATCATAAAAGCTGCGCGACAGAACCCTATCAATTCTAGCAGATACAGTTAACCCGGTAAATCTAGAGGACTCGAATTGACTGTGTATGGCAAAATGTGAAAAGAGGACAACTCGCCAGCTCTGGAGACATTGCTCAAAGCTTTCCATAAAATATTCAAAGGCCCGTTTAGATATTTACGTATAATATGGCAGCACAGGGGGCCACCCAACGTTTGTTGGTTCCTCATTTTTAATTAACGCGATCGCATTTACAACAATTTTTATAAGTATATTTTTCAGTTAAATCTACTACAACATTTCCCACCTAGGAGGCTTGATGTTTCAAGGTTTACTTAAAACGATAGTGACTTAAAGTTATCATCTGTCAGGCTGTTTTAGTCGCAAGCTAAGGCTGGCATATTTTACCATTTGCTGAGTTTTCCAACTCTGGAGAAAAAGGAATTTGTATTGAGTGACTAAGTAGTTAGCTGTGTACTTGTGTAACTCAGATACTAGGTTGTTAATCTTGATGCGAATTGGGGCTGTGGTTTTTCGGCTCCAATACCGCCGAAGTCGCTTGAAGGCTCGAATTTTTGCCAGCAAAATGAGAGAGATTAGTTGGTCTCGCTGAGGTGATCATCTGTAAATACGGTTGATATCTAATTTGCCTCTTCCCAAGATTTTTGAACCGTCAACCTTACGTCACAAAGGTTCGGACACCAGGGTAGAATTAAAGTAATATTTAGTGAGCGAAAACTAGAGTTGCTCAAAATTTGCCCTGGGGGCTCATGCAGCCGACGATCGGGCAGTGACCGATCGCAGATAATTAATCAAAATATATTTCACAATGGCGATCGAGGCTTTCGTAAAAGCTATCATCACAGAACATAGGTCATCTTTAATTTAGTACAGCTAACCGCGTCACCACGGGCGCTGTAATTTGAGCAAACAATTTGGGAAAATAGAATTAGCCTGGGAAGGGGACACACCCCGCCCCGCTTTTCTCTCCCGGTACGGGGAATCCCCAAGTGATGTGCCCTGACGCTATAACGAGAGTATCCCGCAAGTTAATCAGGTAAGTAAGCAACTTAGCACTCAACGAACAAAATGTGATTGCAAGCACCGGCAAATCCCTCCAACATCTCCTCAATTTGTGGACGAAGCTTAGAGGGGACTGCGAGCTTACACTTGAGAGATAGGGATTGAGCAAGAAAATGATAGCTGATCCATAAGCAAAGAATATGGGGGTTAAAACCCCGCTTTGGTTTTCCTCTCAGCACTCTTTGTGACTGAGTTTCCCACCTATTGAGTGTTTTTTATGACTAGCACATCCCCGCTTCGCTCCACATCCATAGTTTCTGTGAGCCAATTTCCTCCGGCTCTCACCAAGATGATTCTGTCGGGTTACGTCAACGGCGAGCAAGTGAAGCAAGCTCAAATTGAAAGCCAGAAGTCGGGCAAGCGTTTGACGGAGGTATTAGAAGCACTTACCGGGCAGCCGTTACCCCCAGAATTGCTGCGACTTTACAAGAAGCAGCAGATGTTTGAACGGAAGATAGTCTACGGGGTTGAAGCATTTGACCCCGAGATGAGCGAAATGTCTAACGAGCAACTCGGAGTTATGCTCGACGCGTTGAAGATTTCGATCGACATTTGTCACCAAGGTCGGTTTTTACCCGTAGCGAAGACTGAAACTGAGCCGGCGGCCGTTTTAGTAGCCATGGTAGATCCCGACAACCTCAACGCCATAGAAGATTTGCGGCGGATTTTACAGCCTCACGGCTTGGCTTTGCAGCGACGGGTGATTACGCCAGACGACTATCAGGACATAACTTCTGCCTATCAAGAGGACCAAGTTAAGGTAGCAGCCAAAATGGCAGCAGCCGAAAAGCAGAGAAAGATGGATTTAGGGGAGGGAGATTTTGGCGAACTCTCGCTAGAAGAGGAGAGTGCCGACCAAGAAGACCTAGCTAACACCTTGGACGATGCTGAGGCCGCTCCGGTAATTAAGGCGGTCAATATCATTTTGGCTAAAGCTCTGTCGGAAAAGGTGTCTGACATCCACGTAGAACCTCAAGAAGAGTTCATGCGGATTCGGATGCGGAAAGACGGGGTGCTGCAAGAGTATTTCCGGTTTCCCAAGCAGGTAGTCGCATCGATTACGGCTCGTTTCAAGATTATTGCGAACCTGGATATTGCCGAACGCCGACAAGCTCAAGACGGCCGTATCCGCCGGGTATTTGAGGGACGCACGGTGGATTTCCGGGTGAACAGCTTACCTTCGCGGTACGGCGAAAAAATCGTGCTGCGGATTTTGGACAGTTCCAGCACTCAGTTGGGCTTGGGTTTGTTAATCTCCGACCAGGAAACTCTGGCTTTAGTCCGAGAGAGTGCTAGCCGTCCGTTCGGACTGATTTTGGTGACGGGGCCGACGGGTTCGGGCAAGTCAACTACTCTCTACTCGATTCTGGCGGAACGGAACGATCCGGGGGTTAATATCAGTACGGCGGAAGACCCGATCGAATATGCTTTGCCAGGAATTACCCAATGTCAAGTAATTCGGGAAAAAGACTTGACTTTTTCCAACATTCTGCGGGCATTTTTGCGGCAAGACCCTGACGTGATGCTGGTGGGGGAAACGCGGGACAAGGAAACGGCCAAAACTGCTCTGGAAGCTGCTTTGACGGGACACTTGGTACTGACGACGCTGCACACGAACGACGCGGCTGGGGCTGTCGCGCGTTTGGCCGAAATGGGCGTAGAACCGTTCATGGTTTCGGCCGCTCTGTTGGGCGTGTTGGCTCAGCGTCTGATGCGGCGCGTTTGCGACAAATGCTGCACTCCTTACCAGCCTACTGCCGCAGAGCTCGGCAAGTACGGTCTGTCGGCTTCTCAAGAAATTGATCTGACTGTTTACAAAGCCAACACCGTACCGGTGGAGCAAAGGAAGGAACTGGCAGAACGCGAGGAACTTTGTCGGAAGTGCGGCGGCCTAGGCTACAAAGGACGGGTAGGGGTTTACGAGTTCCTGAAAAATACTGAGCGGCTTCAAACCCTGATCACTCAAGGAGCTCCCACAGAGCAGATTAAGGAAGCAGCAGTAGAAGAAGGGATGAAAACGTTGTTGGCTTACAGCTTGCAGTTGGTGCGGGAAGGCGCGACTACCTTTGAAGAAGTCGAGCGGGTGACGTTTACTGACTCGGGCCTGGAGGCGGAAATGAAAGCCAAACGCAAGCAGGGACTTACCTGCAAAACTTGTCGGGCGGAATTGAAGCCGGAGATGTTGGATTGTCCTTACTGCTTGACGCCACGCTTTTTGGATTGATTCAGCAGTTAACTGTTGACTATTAACTGTTGACTGTTAACTGAGCTAGATTGGTCAATAACTATAAATTTGATCGAGGAGAGGTATCTATGGGTCTGATGATTGAAGACGTACTGGAGTCCCTGGTAGAGCAAGGGGGTTCGGACATACACATCCAAGCGGGCGCGCCTATATTCTTCCGAGTCAGCGGTAAACTAACTCCTCAGACGCAATACGGCGACATTCTGTCTGCTGAGGAAGTGCAGATCCTAATTTTCCAAATGCTCAACAATATGCAGCGCAAGCAGTTGGAAATGGAGTGGGAACTCGACTGCGCTTACGGGGTTCGGGGATTGGCTCGGTTCCGCGTCAATGTCTACCGGGAGCGGGGTGCTTGGGCTGCTTGTATGCGGGCTCTGGCTTCTAAGATTCCTAATGCAGATGCTTTAGGCGTGCCGCAAATTTTGCGGGATCTGACGGAAAGACCCAGGGGTATGCTGTTGGTGACGGGACAAACGGGTTCCGGGAAGACTACTACGATGGCGGCTTTGTTGGATCTGGTCAACCGGACGCGGGCGGAACACATTCTCACAGTTGAAGATCCGATCGAATACGTGTTTCCTAATATCAAGAGTTTGTTTCACCAGCGCCAAAAGGGCGAAGATACTAAGAGCTTTGCTAATGCGCTGAAAGCAGCTTTGCGCGAAGATCCTGATGTAATTCTGGTGGGGGAAATGCGGGACTTGGAAACCATCGGTCTGGCAATTTCGGCTGCTGAAACGGGTCACATGGTGATGGGAACGCTGCACACTAATTCGGCGGCTGCAACGATCGATCGGATTTTGGACGTGTTCCCCCCCATTCAACAACCCCAGGTTCGCGCCCAGGTGTCTAACTCTTTGGTGGGAATTTGCAGCCAAAATTTGGTAATAAAAGTTGGGGGCGGCCGCTGCTGCGCTATGGAAATCATGGTGAATACTCCAGCTATGGCGAACTTGATCCGGGAGGGCAAAACTCCCATGATTTACTCCCAAATCCAAATGGGGGCGAAATTGGGCATGAGGACGATGGAAATGGCCCTCGCTGAACTTTACAAGAGCGGTAAAGTCACTTGGGAATCGGCAATGGCCAAGGCTTCTAAGGCTGACGAACTCGAACGCTTGATCGGCCCGGCACCTGTTGGCGCCAAGGTAGGAGCTCATTAATTCAGTCGGCAGTCATTAGTCAGGAGTCGGCCGACTGAATTAATGACTGATGACTGATGAGTCATAAATTTTAATAAATTTTCAGAGGTGAGCTGTGGCTACCAACGTTATCCGCGAAAAACCGAAAGGTGGCTTTGATTTCAGTAAGATTCAGGAGCAAATTGAGTATAACCTTACCAGTCTTACTGTTAAGGATATGGCTATTTTTGCTCGTCAGTTTGCGGCTATGTTTAATGCAGGGGTGGCGATCGTTAGATGCCTTTCTGTGCTGCACGAGCAGTGTTCTAATGCTAAGCTGAAGCGAGCGCTCAGGAGCATGAATGCTGACGTGCAGGAGGGGATAAACTTGGCAGAGGCGATGGCTAAGTTTCCTGATGTTTTTGACCAACTGTTTATCAGTATGGTGGCGGCAGGAGAAGTCGGGGGGGTGCTAGATGAAACCCTAGACCGTCTGGCAGTGATGATGGAAAAAAATCACAAGACGGAAGCCGAAATTAATTCGGCGATGTCTTATCCGAAGACTGTGTTGGGCATCGCGGTCGTGGTTTTTTTCGCAATGACCATATTCTTGCTGCCAACTTTCGCCAAAATCTTTAATGATATTGGTGCAGATTTGCCGGCTTTTACAGTGTTTATGTTGGGAATTAGTGCATTTTGTACGGCTTGGCCTCCGATCCAACAGATAACAGTTATTGGGGTAATTATAGCGCTCAAAATTGCCTTCGATATGTACTACAAAACTCCAGTAGGTCACCTACAAATTGATAAGATTGCGCTGAAATTGCCGGTGTTTGGAGATTTGATCGAAAAATCGGCGGTGGCTCGGTTTTGCGTGATATTTGGGTCGCTGACGCGATCGGGGGTGCCGATTCTCAATTCTTTGGAAATTGTGCGAGATGTGGCTGGAAATCAGGCGATATCTAATGCGATCGAATATGCCAGACAGGAAATTCAAGGCGGCGGCATGATCAGTATTGCTTTACAAGAACAAGCTGTTTTTCCGTCTTTGGCCATTCAAATGATGGCAATTGGCGAGGAGACAGGGGAACTTGACAAGATGCTGATGAAAGTTGGCGCTTTCTACGAAACAGAAGTGGAAGAAGCAGTAAAAGGACTTACCAGTATGCTAGAACCTCTGATGATTGTTCTCGTCGGTGGTATCGTAGCTTCGGTTTTGCTGTCGATGTATCTGCCGATGTTCTCCGTGTTTGACAAGATGTAAAAAAGGGCTAAATTAGTTATTAGTTATTAGTTAGTACCAATTAACGCCTAACCAATGACTATTTCAATCGTTCCCAGGCTCTGCCTGGGAAGACCTTTGGAGGGGGCACAGCCTCGATTAAAAGGAGAAAACAATTTGGAGGCTCTGCCTCCAAATCTTCATTACCAAGGTCTTGCTGGTAACGAGAAGCGATGGATTAGCAATTAGCAGCAATTAGTAATTACTTATTATTTGGTTTGAAAATGTCTGTTAAACAATCACATTACGAGGCCTTACTAGCAGAGTACAGCGAATCTTCTGCCGCGATCGCCCTGCTGAAAAAATATCGCGTTTACATGGAAATGATTCCCAGTATCCGCCGCGCCCATGATAGTTTAATCACAATTCCTTTGCCAATTGCGCGCTTGCGGGACGGAGTTTCTTATGCGGGAAGGGGCGGCACTAGCATATCGCCGGGGCAGGCAGTTTGTTTGCCGTGCGATTTGGCCATTTTGATGTGCGATCCTGAATGGAAAGTTAAGATTGGAGTGGAAATTTTGATTTTCATTCATCGTCCGGGCGAAGAGTTTTCTGAGTTGCTCGGCCGCTGGCGACAGTCTCAGGTTTGGCTGGATAAAGGTTACGAATGGGTGATGCCGTACCGCTACAGCCATATTTACAGCGATGAAGCTGAGGCTGTTCATCCCCTATTTGTTTTGTTTGACGAAACGCCGGAACTGATTCAACGGGGTTTGATGGCTGCTGGTTTGCCGTTTGTGGTGGAAAGTTTCGACTCTGAGATTGAGGAAGTAGAGGAGGAAGAGTTTCTGGGTAGCGGGGAACTGGGAAGTATTGGTGAAGAGAGTTTTGATTTGTAGGGTGGGTGCGATCGCATATAGCCATCCTATTGCTTGATGTAAAGTAGATTTTTTTCAACCAACCGTAGAGGGCGCCCTTGGCGCAGAGAAAGAGAAAAGAGAGAAATATTGATGTTTGCGAATCCTAAATCGGGTTGTTATATGCAGATATTCAAAGATATTTTTGGTGTGAAAAGGAATGTTTATGCTCCACAGGTAGATCGCATTTCAAACAATCGAATTAATCCATCGCTTTGCCATTTGTGACCCGCCCAAAAACCGATACAAGCCCCCGACGTGGTGGAGAGATTAAAATTTTAGACTCTTGTTCAAGCTCCCAGATTCATGGAGTAAATCTAAAATCTAAAATCTAAAATCGAATGACCCCTCTAGCTGGGCCGCAAACGTTGGCTTTCATGCTGGTTGGGTAGCCTAATGTAAAGGTGTGAGTTGAGATTTTGCCCTCGAATGAATGTGCGATCGATAATTTGGACGTTGGTGCTCAGGGGTTTTTTGCAATTGCGGGTATCGACGACGCCGCCGAGTGTGACTCGATCGCGATCGCAAATTCCCGCCAATTCCAACATGATATCATCGGCGTGTCCCATATTTTATAGCTTCAATAAACCGTCGGTGGTATCTAACAGTGCTTCCACTTCTGCATCAGTCATCGCTTGGGCTTTTGGTACGTCATTCACGGGGCTTTCTTGAGAGCGGACAATTTTTTATGATCTATCAATAGGGGACACGTGAAGAATATATTTAGATTCTGTTTGGTTTGAATATAGCCAGGGCTTACGCAAAGGTACAGCTAGATGACTTAAAACCCTTGCCATCCCAGCGATATGGATGTACCCCGCTGAATTAAGAAACGCTATATTTAAGTAGATGTGGGTTCTTGTTGTCTCCACTTTTCAATCTCATCTTTTGATAACAATAACGTCTCCTCAATCTCTTTTCGCACTTTAGAAGATACATGAGCAGTATCACTATTAAGACAAATAACTAGCAACTTATTTGCATCATGATACTGTAGTAGCACATCCTCCGTATTTTCCCTGAAGATCCAAGCGTGACCTATATTTCTATAGTTGATAATCTGTTGCCTTAATTTATCGGCGAAAATGGCACTGTTTTCTGTGATCCAATCTAAATAGTCACCTTTGCTTGCCTCTTCTGTATTTTTTTGAATTTTAAGTTCGTCAAGAGTTTGATGTAGAGGGCAATCGCTATCAAGTAACCTTGATAATTCAAGAGCCTCCTCTAAATCAACTGAGTCAATGTCGCCCTGGCGTAAATCATTAAAAACCCTCAACAGGTATACATCTATCGCTGTTTCCTGATATCTAAGGAAGTTAAATTCTTCTTCCAAATTAAGAAAAATAAAATTATACTCCTTTTTTAAGTCTTCTGCAAATTGCGAGGGAAATAGATCTTCTAAAACATAGAAAATGTATGGTCTACAAGCAAATTCCAAATAGAAAGCGCGTATAGCTGCTTTTTTATAAAACGATACATAGGCTGTGCTTGATTTTATGTTAAGCCAACTGATAAAATTATGTAAATCTTTATCTAAATCTAGAAGTCGATCGATCTGTAGCTTCATTAAGCGTAGCAGATTATCGGCAGACGGCAACATCTCAACAGCCAGTAAAAAGACCTCACGCCAACGTGGCTCCGTAAGGTGACAAGCCAGCTTTTGCAAAGCTTGTGGATCAGAATTGCTAACAAGTGCCCTAGCCGTGAAATACTCTTGAAAAGTTAAGTGAGAGAAAGAGTAGATTTTTTGCGCCCGTTCCACCAATAACCCATGTTGCGCCTCAATGGACTTCACAACCATCTCACTATCCAGTTGCAAAGCCTCCGGGCCGTTTTGAGCATCGGGCAAATTGCGGATGTAATCAGAAATATCCTGTTCGAGTTGTTTCTGTTTAAAGAAATAGTCTCCCCGCTCAAAGGTAGTCAGAGCAATTTGACTCAGTAAATCTTTCTTGTGCTGCAATGATAAATTTTTATAAATCTGCTCTCGCTCTATTTTTCGGGTTTCATCCCATCTTCTCAGCAGGATATCCACTCCTTCTTCATAAAGTTCCCAACGATTAACAGGGAATTTGGCTGATTCTTCAAACACCCAACATAACAGCGTTAGCAGTAACGGAGTTGTTGCCAGTTCTCGAATCCGGTCATTTTCCATAAGCTGTTCAATAAATTCTTCGGCTTTGGCAGGTTCTTTACTCTGAAACCATTTCTGGGCAAAGGTATCAATCTGCTCGTCATCAAAATCTGCGACTTCAACCTCTGTAAACTTCTCAAAAGTATAATCTTCTGCTGCAATCCGGCAACTTATTACAAAGTGATTCGTGCGAAACTTGTCTGAAAAATCGCGAACTTGCTTGATGACACGGTTGTTATCCTCATCTTTTACTTCATCCAAACCATCGAGTAAAACCATTGTTTTACCGTGCTTCAATAGCACAGCTATTTGTTCAGCCGAGACATCACAATCAGAAAAAATCTGGATGATGTATTCCAGTAAGCTCGGTTTTCCTTCTGTTTCTGCAAACGGCTTGAGCTCGATAAAAATTGGGACGCGATGAGATTGAAAGTTACCTTTATTGCACTGGATTGCTAAATGCTTCAAAAATGTAGTTTTTCCCGAGCCTGGCTTACCCAACACCATTAATTTAGGATGGTTTTCAACTGCTTTTAGTCCTGGTATTCGTGGTTCAGTTACTTGGCCAAGTCCGAAGCGATCGAAGTTTTCTGAATTACAGTCTTGCAACAGTTCATCAATTTCGCGCCGCCGATAACTGGTAATTTTTTCCAGAATGTTGACGTTGGTGTAGAGGTCACTTACGTCAAGGCGTTGCGACCTAGTGGGCGATCGCATTGTCCCACATTGGTCTTGAATCATCTCGCGGCAATTCTCGCGTACCTCTTGCACCAAGTCATCAATATCCCAGCTATTATCCAGTACCTTCTCAACTAGCTCAGGTTCAACATCTTGGGGTGGAGGAGGATTACTCTGCTTTTTCTCCTCTGGTTCAAATTCAATATTTTTGGGCAGGTAAGCAATATCTTGCCACTCTAGGCCGAGCTTGAAGCAGATTTCTTTGAAGTAGCTGTGGTCAACAGTCTTGCCACCAAGAAATTTACCAATTGGCTGACGAGTAGATAGACCTACCTCGTTTGCCAGTTCCTGTTGTGTCCATCCTGTACCCTCAAAAACCCTTTTTACCTTTTTTAGTTTTTCTGGATCTACCCGAAGCGTTTTTCTTGCCATACCCTAACTACATACTTTATATCCACTTTAACCGAGTCTTTTGAAACCCATACCTAAAATAATACCCAAAATCATACATTTGGAGAACCTTATCCGAACTCAATCTCAGACACTGACCCTCGAAGCTAGTTGATGTAGTGATTTAACCCTCAGAATTTATGAAAGGAACCTACATCAATGGACGCTTTTACTACCAAGGCAAAAATGGCATTCTTCTACCACCAGTTACCACAATACTTAAGGCTACACAGCCGATTGAGTCTGTAGCTGCTCTTTCTAATTGGCGCAAGAAAGTAGGGAACACAGAAGCAAATCGCATTGCTGTAACCAGCCGTCGCCGGGGAGAACTATTGCATCAGTGGGTTAAGGATTATTTGCAAGGGCTATCTCCCACTGCTTCCAGCCTAATTCAGCCCTATTGTTATAGCGTTCAGCCTGTACTGGAGAAACTTAGCGATCTCCAGTTGGTCGAGACTGTTGTGCCAAATTATGTGGAAGGATACGCCGGGAAAGTTGATTTAGTTGCCCGTTATCAAGGTGTTCCGTGTACTATTGAGTGGACAACTGCTGAAGAACCTAAAATGCGATTAGCAAAACTCTACGACAAGCCTTTACAGTTAGTGGCTTATGGTGGGGCAATTAATCGATGCTATGGTGAAAGTCTGTTTGGTAATAAAATTGTTAATGCTTTGATTGTTGTGGCTCTTCCAGGTGAAGATGCGGAAATATTTGTGTTGGAACGCCAACAATTGCTGGAATACTGGCAGAAGTGGTTGAAACGGCTAAAGTTTTTTGGAGAAAAAGCTGCTTGATAGGTTCAGAAATAGTTAGGATAGAACTGGAGTTTACCAGTTCTATCCCTAACTATGTTTAGGGTCTTGTTTTTGGGCGGATGGTGTGGCTGAGCCGCGAGTGCTTGTGACAGTTGCGTAAGTCCTGATAGAATTTATTAAATTAACCGCAGAGAGTGCAGAGTTCGCAGAGGGAAGAGCCGGGGAGAATTACCATTTTATTATTACATGAGTGCAGTTTGCTAGTAAACGGGAGCTATTGAGATGAAATTGTTAAAATTATGGCGTTTGGTTTTATTAGGTTTATTTTTTGGGATGGCTGTAATTTTATCAAATTGCGGCACTCCTTCAAACACGGTTAGCAATAATTCTCCAACTCCGACAACTCCTGCTGCGGTTCCGGCTGGGGCTTTAGTTTACGGTGCGGGCGGGCCGCCGGTCAATCTGGAACCGGGAAATATTACTGATGGCAATTCGGTGGTTGTTATCGACCAAATTTACAATCGCTTGACTGATTTCAAACCGGGAACTGTGGAACTTGAACCGAGTCTGGCTACTGAATGGTCAAGTTCTAAAGATGGTAAAACTTGGACTTTTAAATTGCGTTCCGGGGTAAAGTTTCACGACGGCACGGATTTTGATGCGGAAGCTGTTAAGTTTAATGTGGATCGCTGGTGGGATGCGAAAAATCCTAACGGTTTTCGAGAAGCGGGCAAGAATTATCCGATTTGGAAAGATCTTTTTGGCGGGTTTAAGGGAGAAAAAGATTCTTTAGTAAAAGATGTGGCGGTTGTTGATAAGTCTACAATTAAATTTGTTTTGAATCGACCTTTTGCTGCTTTTCCGTCGGCGATAGGTTCCGCTTATTTCGGGATGGCGAGTCCGGCGGCGGTGAAAAAAGCGGGTGCTAAGTACGGCACTCCGGGGTCGCTGGCGGTGGGTACGGGGCCTTTTGTGTTTAAGGAATGGCGATCGGGCGATCGCATTGTTTTGGAGAAAAATCCGAATTATTGGAAAACTGGCACGCCAAAAGTCAATCAATTGGTATTTCGCTTTGTTGACGACCCGGCGGCGAGACTGGCTCAGTTGCGAGCAGGACAACTTGATTTTACTGTGGATTTAACGCCGGATCAATTGAAAGAGGTTCAAGCAGATCCTAATTTAGAAGCTGTTGTGCGACCTTCTTTTAATGTCGGTTATTTAGGGTTAAATCCGAGTTACGAACCTTTGTCAAAACCGGAAGTCAGGCGGGCGATCGCCCAAACAATTAACAAGCCAGCAATAGTCAAAGCTTTCTGGGGAGAACTCGGAAAACATGATTCGCAATTTATCCCGCCTGCGCTGAATTGGGCGGCGTCTGATAAAGTTAAAGATTATGAATTTAACCCGCAGCAAGCTAAAGCAATGCTCGCGAAAGCCGGTTATCCGAACGGTTTTGATTTGGATTTGTGGTATATGCCCGTCAGCCGTCCCTATTTTCCCACGCCGAAGCCGATTGCTGAGGCTTTTGCGGCGGATTTGAGCGCGATCGGGATTCGGGTAAAATTGCTGACAAAGGATTGGTCTGCTTATTTAGCCGATCGGGTAAAACCTCCCGGATTTCAAGCTTTTATGATGGGTTGGATTGGAGATTACGGCGATCCAGACAATTTTTATTATCCTCACTTCGGGCCTGGTTCCACGGGGGATTTGGGAAATTGGAAAAATCCGAAAGTTCTGGAACTTTTGGATCGGGGGAGGGCCAGTGGCGATAAAGCAGCTAGGGCGAAAATTTATGCGGAAGTTAGCCAGATTTTGCACGAGGAAGCTGTGCGTTTGCCGATCGTACATTCGCAGCCGCTTTTAGGCAAACGCAAGAATATTCAAGGTTGGATTCCGAGTCCTTTGGGGTCTGAGTCTTTTGAGGAAGTGAGCAAAAATTGAGAAGTTAGAGTGAGATGCAACAAATAGGGTGCATCTCAGTTTTGCAAATATATTCGTAGGGGCGAAGCATTCCGGCAGTAAATCTCTGGTTCTCATTAATAAATTGCCTGCCGAAATGCTTCGCCCTTCCAAAAGTGAGATGCACCCTACAGATAGAGTTTATGCGTAAGTCATGTTTTAGAGGAAAGTGAAGTCGGCAGCATTAATTTGACTCGCCGATATCGTGCTCAGAGATGCCAAGATTTCTCCTGTTGGCACAAACCGGATTAAAGTTGCACTGTTACTTTGAGTAATTGCTAATTGAGAGAAGGTGATACCGCTAGCAAGTGTGAGCAAATCTTTCTCGTCTTCAAAATCTAAAATGGTATCTGTTCCGACATCAAGTCCTAAGAGGAATCGATCGCTGCCCAAACCTCCAATTAAACAATCATTTCCCAAGCTGCCAAATAGGGTATCATTTCCCTGACCGCCGTAGAGAGTATCATTCCCTTCACCGCCAATGAGACTGTCAGAAGCGCTCGCGCCAAATAAAACATTCTCACCGTTACCCGCAAGCAAAGTATCATTGCCCTTGCCACCGTAAAGCGTATCATCCCCGTTGCTACCTTCGAGAAAATCACTTCCCTGATGACCATGCATCCAATCATTGCCATCAAGACCACTGAGGGTATCGTTTCCCTGTTTACCGCTAATGGTATCGTTGCTGCGATCGCCTGGAAGGAAATCGTCGCCATCAGTACCGATAATTGGAGAAGAGTTGGACAGCGGTGTCGGTGTGACAGAGGGCGTTGGTGTTGATGTCGGAGTGGGCGTTGACGTGATTGAGGGCGTTGGTGTGGATGTCGGATTAGGCGTTGGCGTTGGTGTCGGAGTGACGGATGTCGTCGGTGTTGGCGTCACAGATGGCGTTGGTGTCGGTGTGACAGATGGCGTTGGTGTTGATGTCGGATTGGGCGTTGGCGTGACAGATGGCGTTGGTGTGGATGTCGGATTGGGCGTTGGCGTTGGTGTCGGAGTGACGGATGTCGTCGGTGTTGGCGTCACAGATGGTGTCGGAGTGATTGAGGGCGTTGGTGTTGCCGTAGGAGTTGGTGTGAAAGTAGGCGTCGGCGTTGGAGTGGGAGTATCTGTGGGAGTAGGGGTTGGTGCAGGCGTTGGGCTGGGAGTGGGAGTAACTGTGGGAGTAGGGGTTGGTGCAGGTGTCGGGCTTGGTGTGAGAGTAGTACCAATGTAACGAGCAAGAGCAAACTGACCACCAGCTACGCCTGCCACCACAATTTTACTGTCTGACTGGAGAGTTACTGCGGTAGCAAAGAAGTTATTAGGGCTGCTCGTGATGGGAATTGGGAATTTGGTAATTACTTTACCGCCAGTGCCAAAGGTATTATCCAAGCTGCCGTCGCTGTTGTAGCGGACGGTGGCAGAATCATTACCGACTCGTCCTACCGCGATAATTTTGCCATCTAGTTGCAGAACTAAATCCCCAGCCCAATCGGAACTTTCAAAATTTGTGGTTACTTTGCCACCAGTTCCAAAAGTCGTATCCAGAGTACCGTTACTGTTGTAGCGGGCAAGAGCAAAGTCTGAATTTGAAAAATAGCCGGTGGTTCCTAGTACCACAAATTTGCCGTCAGGCTGAAGGAGTATGCCATAGCCCATGTCACCAAAGCCAAAGTCGGTAGTAACTTTACCATTACTGCCAAAGGCGGTATCCAGAGTGCCGTTGCTGTTAAAGCGGATGACTTCAAAGTCACTATCACTTGTCGGCCCTGCTCCTACGAGAATTACGAGAATTTTGCCATCAGCCTGAAGGACTGCATCCACGGCCGAGGCGATCCTATTATCATTGGCAGTTACCTTGCCACCATTGCCAAAGGTGGTATCCAAAGTGCCATCGCTGTTATAGCGGGCAAGGGCATAGCGGTTAACCTCGCCGACGGTGGTGAGTTTCTGGTTACTACCACCCACCGCAACAATTTTGCCATCGGGCTGAATAAGTGCGACATAAGCAAAGTCGCTCCCGCTAAAATCTGTGGTGACTGTGCCACCGATTCCAAAAGTTGTATCCAGACTACCATTTAGGTTATAGCGAGCAACCGCAAAGTTTTGATTGACGTTCCCCACCATTACAATTTTGCCATCAGGCTGAATTGCTAGTCCACTAGAGCTGGCTGTCAACCCAAAATCTGTAATTACTTTACCACCTGTCCCGAAGTTGGCATCTAGACTGCCGTCATTGTTGTGGCGAGAAATGGCAAAATTACCGACATCAGTACTCCCTCCCACAACAATTTTGCCGTCCGATTGGATAGCTACGTCGCTGGCCCAGTCCCGGCTGCCACTAACACTTGTTGTTACTGTTCCGCCAGTGCCGAAGCTGATATCTAAGTCGCCCGCAGCAAAAACTGCTTGGTAAGTTGCCATTACATCTGGTTCAAATACCAATTGTGTTTTAATTTCTCCTGTTCTCACTTCCAGTTCCCAGTCGCCACCTTTGGCTGCACTTCCGGTAGGATTGCCAGATGCGGCGATATTTGCACCTGTGAGGGCGGCAATGCGTTGGAGGAAGGGAACCTCTCCTCCCCTGGGAGGAGAGGGGGGTGTCAATCCCCCCATATCCTTGCAGGAGAAGGGATTGGGGGTGAGGTCAGATGCTACGCTGCAACCGTAAATTAGGATGTCTGCATCTAGAGTTAAAGCGTGTCGCCATTGCTGCAATTGGTTTTCGTAAGTTTTGAGGTTATCCAAACACAGTCTTGTTTTGCCGAGTTGCAAATTGCCTGGGCTGCCGTGGGAAATTAGATGAATACTGTCAACATTGGTGTGAGTTGCTAAGACTTGAGTGATTTGGGCGATCGCATCTCCTGTTGTTTCCAGAACCACCACCTCTGTTCCTGGTTTTACTCCTGCAACTAGACTTTGATAATTTTCTACTTGAGTGTCGATAAATGCGATCGTGCGTGCTGATATTGTTGAGGAAGGCATAATACACCTCACAAATTAGTTTATGTCACCAAATGCGTACATTGCAGTTAAAGGTGAGATCGCTCGTTTTTATCGAGTGCGATCGCCTGCAAGATTCACCCAAAATAAAATCAATCTTACAACAGCCTATGTCTGCGTCAGTATGTGCGTAAGTATGTCACTGTTGATCAAAATATCTTCTCTTTTGTTCCTCATACTTTACCTAAATTTACTTTTATATTCATATTCTTGTTCTCAAATCTCAAATCTCAAATCTCAAATCTAATTATGGCTAAATATATTCTTAAACGTTTGCTGGGACTATTGCCAGTCCTTTTCGGAATCACTCTGCTAGTATTTATATTTTTGCATTTGATACCAGGAGACCCAGCTACAGTGCTTTTGGGAGAACGGGGAACTCCCGAACAAGTGGAAGCTTTGAAAGCAAGGTTGGGTCTGAATCAGCCTTTGCCTTTGCAATATTTGGCTTTTTTATGGAGTTTGCTGCGCTTTGATTTGGGAAATAGCATTATTAGCGGTATTCCCATAATTGATGAAATTAGAAGTCGCTGGCCTGCTACTTTTGAACTCTCTGTGGTGGCGATGTTGGTGGCACTTTTTATCGGTATTCCGGCGGGGATTTTGGCTGCTGTTCGGAAAAATAGCTGGCTAGACAATCTCGCGATGAGTGGTTCGCTAATTGGGGTATCTTTGCCAGTGTATTGGTTGGGATTGATGTTGATTTATTTCTTTGCTGTTTATCTGAAATGGCTGCCTCCTAGCGGGCGGATTAGTGTAGATTTGGGGTTTAGTTTTAAGTCGATTACGGGTGTTTATGTTTTGGATGCGTTGCTGAGATGGGATTTGGCGGCTTTGCGGGATGCGATCGCCCATTTAATCCTGCCAGCTTTGACTTTAGGAACTATTCCTCTGGCTATTATAGCTCGCATCACTCGTTCGGCGATGCTGGAAGTGCTTTCTCAAGATTACATCCGCACTGCAAGGGCTAAGGGATTACCGGAATATTGGGTGATTTTGAAACACGCTTTGAAAAATGCCTTTTTGCCGATCGTCACAACTATCGGTTTGCAGTTCGGCACTCTTTTAGGTGGCGCTATTCTGACGGAAACGATTTTCTCGTGGCCGGGAATTGGTTCTTGGATTTATACGGGTATTCTGACGCGGGATTACCCAATTGTCCAAGGAGGAGTAATTTTTGTGGCTGTAACTTTTGTACTGATTAATCTGGCGGTTGATATTTCCTATGCTTTTTTCGATCCGAGAATTCAGTACCGTTAATGAAAAGGAAATCAGACACGAAATGCTTGTTTAACATCCGGCTGCTGCAGGTAGTAAATGCTAGCCACTGCAAAACCCAGAGTTAAAAAATTGACTGCTGTACCGCCGCGGCCAAACATTCTAACAATTTGCACGATGGTGGCGATGATATGGACAATTAACGTTCCCGTCCAAGCCCAATTTTTGAGTTGAAACAAACCCCAAGTTAAGAGTAAGGAGAGGAAACCTAAAATAAAACTTATCGCAGCAAAAATTCCAATGAAGCCGCCGATTGCAGCCCCAATTTTTGCCCCGCCGAAAGCCGCACCGAGACCGCCAAAAATGCCTGGCAAAAGTAAGATTAACAAGCCCTCAAGCAGACTGAAAATGCTGCTAATTAGCTGCAATATTGCCAGAACTGTAACGCTTTGAGGACGATTCATTGTTTTGATTTTCCATTTTTAACGGATTTGAAAAATATTTTAACCTGTTGTGGACACAGGGCGGATATGTATTCAGGACTTACGCACTGCTACCCGTGAAAGCGGGTTTATGAGAATAAATGTGTCCCTACTGTGTGGTTGCGAAATTCGCACTGGCAGATCCCGCTGCGATCGCTAACACGAGTCCGCAATAACCTAGTGACGGTCGATCGCACGCTGTCATATCCCACTGCGATCGCTTGTGAGAAGCGCGCGCCTAGATCCCAAAAACAATATTATCTGCTAAAATATATTTTTATTTGCCAGCAGCCAGGAGCGATTCAGTTTGGGCCCACCTCTTTAGGCTGAAAAAACTTAACATTATTTAATAAGTTGCAACGATTGGCTATAATTGTTTACAGGTGCGGGTTGGGGAACTTTTTTTAAATCACCCGATCGGATGAGTCTGAAAGACGATGCCAAGCATCAGCAAAAATTTTACCTTTAAAGGTAATCCTGAGATTAAATTAGGTGAGTCGGTATGATCGTTAGCCCTAAAAAGGAAACTGCTCAGGTCAAGGTGGAAGATACTCAGACTGTAGACACCAAGGCCGCAGAGACCAAAATTGCAGATAACAAAACCGCCCAAAAGCAGTCTCCGAAGAAACCCGCGCGCAAACCGCAGCGGTGGGCGATTGGGTTGGTTGCAGCCGGGTTGCTAGCTGTACCGACCACCATATATATAGCAAAAAGTCGATCGCAGCCGAAAGTAGATGCGATCGCCACTATGACAGTGCCGGTGGAAGCGCAAAACCTCACGGTACGGATCACGTCCAGCGGCACCGTGCAGCCCGTACAGCGCGTGAATCTCAGCCCCAAAGGCTCCGGCCGGATCGCAGAATTATTTGTCGAACAGGGCGATAAAGTCGAAGCAGGACAAATCGTGGCTCGCATGGAAAGCCGCGATGTAGAAGCTCAACTAGCTCAAGCTAAAGCCCGCGAAGCCAGCGTGCGAGCTAAACTGGCAAAAATCGAAGCAGGAAACAGATCGGAAGATATCGCCAGCGCCAGAGCGCGCTTAGAGCAAGCCGAGGCCAGTCTCGCGCAAGTCCAAGCGGGGAGCCGCGTGGAAGAAGTTGCAGGAGCCAGAGCTCGCTTGCAGCAAACTCAAGCAGGTTTGCAACGACTGCGAGCAGGCAGCCGCGTTGAAGAAGTCAGCCAAGCGCGAGCTCGTTTAGCCCAAGCTCAAGCTCGTTTAGCAGATGCTCAAACCGGCAGTGTCAAACAAGAAATTGCCCAAGCACAAACGCAAATTGACTCGAGTAAAGCCCAAGCCGAACTAACCGCTCAACGGGTAGAACGCAATCGGCCGCTAGTGGAAGAAGGTGCTCTGGCTAAAGATAAACTGGATGAACTGATCAAAGAAAATCGCACTGCCCAAGCTAAATTAATAGAATCTCAAAGACGCCTGCAACAACTGCAAGAAAGTCGGGAGTCGCAAATTCAGCAACTGCAAGCTGCTGTGCAAGTCGAGCAGCAAGCATTGAAGCAATTGCAAAACGGCACGCGCTCCGAAGAAATTGCTCAAGCCGAAGCAGAAGTTGCCGAAGCAAAAAGCAAATTAGCGCAAGTAGAAAACGGCAACCGTCCAGAAGAAATCGCCAAAGCCGAAGCAGCAGTTGCTGAAGCTAAAAGCCAATTGGCGGCACAAGAAAACGGTTCTCGCCCGGAAGAAATAGCTCAAGCTCAAGCTGAATTAGCCGAAGCTCAAGCGCAAGTTCGCTTTCAAGAAGTGCAGTTAGAAGATACGAAAGTTCGCGCTCCTTTTGCTGGAGTTATTACCCAAAGATACGCGATTCAAGGAGCTTTTGTAACTCCGGCAACTTCGGCATCGGAAGCTACTTCGGCAACTTCGACATCGATTGTCGCTTTGGCTAAAGATGTGGAAGTTTTAGCGAAAGTCCCGGAGGCTGATATCAGTCAAATTAAACCGGGCCAAGAAGTTGAAATAGTGGCTGATGCTTATCCAGATAAAGTGTTTAAAGGTCGCGTTAAATTAATTGCGCCGGAAGCTGTTAAGGAACGGGATGTGACCCTATTTCAAGTTCGAGTTGCCATTGATACGGGCAAAGATTTCTTGCAATCGGGAATGAACGTAGATTTGAGATTTGTCGGTCAAAAGCTGAGCAATGCTTTAGTTGTGCCGACGGTGGCAATTGTGACTAATAAAGGTCAAACGGGTGTGCTAGTTCCTGATGAGAAACAACAGCCGAAGTTTAAGCCTGTTACGGTTGGCTCGACTATTGGCAACAAGATTCAGATTTTAGAGGGTGCAAAAGCGGGCGATCGCGTTTTTACCGAACTTCCTCAAGGTAAAAAATTAGAGGATATTATCAAGAATCAGAAATAGGGCATGGGGCAGAGGGCCGAGGGCATTACGAATTGTGAATGGCAAATTGGTTGTTTGTTATTTGTTATTTCATGATTGCTCCTTTTTCCCTCTTCCCTCTTCCTTCTTCCTTCTTCCTTCTTCCTTCTTCCTTCTAAAAATTATGGATATTGTTGAAAGCGTCAAAATGGCCGTCACAACTTTGATGGCAAACAAGCTTCGCAGCACCTTGACGATGTTAGGAATTATCATAGGCAATGCTTCTGTCATTTCGATGATCGGTATCGGGGAAGGAGCTCAAACATTTATCGAGGGACAAGTTAACTCTCTGGGTTCAAACTTGCTATTTATTATTCCCGGCAGTCCTGAAGCGCAAACCCGCCCGGTGATTCCGCCCCAGACTTTAGTAGTGGAAGATGCAGAGGCGATCGCATCTCAAGTTGCTTCTGTCCAAGAAGTCGCACCAACTCTCAATGATAGTCAACTCGTTACCTACCGCAATAAAAACGTTTCCTCTTCCATTGTCGGAACTACCCCAGAATTTCTGACAGTTAGAAGCTTTGATGTCGGTCAAGGTCGATTTTTAAGCAAATTAGATTTAGAAAGACAAGAAAATGTGGTTGCTTTAGGATCGGAAGCAGCAGAACAATTATTTGGCAATACACAGCCAGTGGGTCAATACATCCGTATCAAAAACTCGACCTTTCAAGTGATTGGAGTCATGCAGGCAAAAGGTTCCAGCTTTGGGGACAATCAAGATATGAACGTTTATTTGCCGCTGACAACAATGGCAAATCGAATTGTTGGTCGCTCGTCTCCATACGGTACAAAAGTAACATTTATTTCGGTGGCTATTAAAGATGAAACTATGATGCAAGCAGCCCAATTTCAAATAGAAAATCTGCTCAGATTGCGTCATAAAATTACTAAAGAGGATGATTTTACTGTCCGAAATCAGAAAGATTTGATGAAGACTTTGGGCAGTATTACTGGTGCTTTGACGTTGATGTTGGCTTTCGTGGCGGCAATTTCACTGTTTGTCGGCGGCATCGGGATTATGAATATCATGCTGGTTTCTGTTACCGAACGCACGAAGGAAATTGGGCTGAGAAAGGCGATCGGAGCATCTCCGCAGGATATTCTCATTCAGTTTATGATAGAGGCTGTGATTTTGTCGGCGGCAGGCGGGGCGATCGGCACTGGATTCGGTATCGGAGGCGTGCTTTTGGTCGCTGCTTTTACTCCTCTGCAAGCTAGCGTTTCCCCAGTGGCGATCGCACTTGCAGTCGGTGTTTCCGGCAGCATCGGCTTATTTTTCGGCATCGTACCTGCAAAACAAGCTGCTAAATTAGACCCGATTGTGGCATTGAGAAGTGCTTAATTAGTTGGTTGACGGTTGGCTGTTGAATGTTGACTGTTGACTCTAGTAATTAGTTATTAAGTGTGTCATTTTCGCTGTGCGTCGCAATCCCAATGCCCTGGGATTTTGACGCACAGCAAACAATGATATAGGGCTTTCTTTCTTCTTTATTCTTTCTTCTTCCTTCTTCCTTCTTCCTTTTTAACAAATCATGAATTTTATTGAAAGCGTCAAAATGGCAGGCCAAACACTACTAGCAAACAAAACTCGCAGCAGTTTAACCATGATTGGCATGATTGTGGGCAATGCCTCAGTAATTGCAATGATTGGAATTGGGCAAGGAGCTCAAAAATTTGTAGCAGCAGAAGTTCAATCCCTCGGTACAAACGTATTAATCGTGAGGCCGGGAGTACCGAACGCTAGGCGAAGTGCCATCTCAAGTGCGCCTCAAACTCTCGTACTGCCAGACGCTAAAGCGATCGCAACTCAAGTCCCCTCCGTTCAAGGCGTGTCAGCAGAACTTAACAGTTCCGAAATAGTTCGCTACAGCAACAAAAATGTTTCGGCTCTAATTTTTGGCACGATTCCAGAATTTCTAGAAGTCAGAAGCTTTGAAATGGCAAAAGGGCGGTTTTTGACCGATCTCGATGTCAGACAAAGTAACCAAGTTGTGGTTCTCGGTTCAGAATTGACCGAAACACTGTTTGGCAATGCTAACCCCCTCGGCGAACAAGTGCGGATCAAAAATGTCAGTATGGAAATAATTGGAGTATTGGCGCCCAAAGGGACATCTTTTGGTACGAATTACGATAATTCGGCTGTTGTGCCGATCGCCACAATGGCCAATCGCATAGTCGGGCGCAAATCTCCCTACGGTTTGGCTGTCACGTCGATATTTATTTCAATTAAAGATGAATTGCAAATGGACGCAGCGCAATTTCAGGTAGAAAACCTGCTGAGATTGCGGCACAAAATTACTACCGAAGATGATTTTAATGTCAGAAATCAAAAAGATTTAATGGCAAGAATGGGGGCAATTTCCGGCGCTTTGACTCTTATGTTAACTGCTGTTGCCAGCATTTCCCTATTAGTCGGCGGCATTGGGATTATGAACATTATGCTGGCCTCCGTCAGCGAACGTACCCAAGAAATCGGGCTCAGAAAGGCGATCGGCGCATCCCAACAAGATATCTTGTTTCAATTTATTGTCGAAGCTGTAATTTTGTCGGCTGCCGGAGGGATAGTCGGTACTTGCGTAGGTGTGGGCGGTATCTTGCTTGTAGGTAATTTCACGCCCTTGCAAGCTGGTATTTCGCCCGTGGCGATCGTCCTTGCTGTCAGTGTATCCGGTGCAGTTGGCCTCTTTTTCGGCGTTGTCCCCGCCCGCCAAGCCGCCAAACTAGACCCGATCGCAGCCTTGAGAAGTGCTTAATCAATATATACTTACTCAGTTACACAATCCCCACCTTTTATGAAGGTAAAAATTATATGGCTCTACATAAAAAAAAATGTTTTTTTGTAAAATTTTAACTAAGTTGCAGTATGGGAGGCAGTTTTAAGGACTGTATTTTTACGCACATTTAGATTGCCAAACTTCATAAAAAGCCCATTAAATATTAAAGATTCAATAAAGCGGGGTTGTGGTGTTTACTTCCGCGCCAGAAAGTTTAATAATATTAAACTAGGGGTAAACACACTTAAGCATCTATAGAGTTTACGAAAGCTTTGCGATTTAATCAAAATATCCAATAAATAAACATGGCATCCCTCCCCCCAACTCCTAACTTTGACTATTTCCAAGGAACTACCGAACCAGACAGATTTAACGCCTTGGATGGCAACGACATCATTTATGCCAACAGCGGAGACGACTATCTCGAAGGCGATGCAGGCAAAGACAAAATCTGCGGCGACCCAGGCAACGATACGATTCTTGGCGGTGCGGACAATGACATCCTCTGGGGAGGCAAAGGCACCGACCTAATTGGTGGCGATTCCGGGAACGACATCATCTACGCGGGCGCAGGCAGCGATACCATGAGCGGCGGCACAGGCGATGATATATTTGCCATTGCTAAAGGCAGCGGCGGCCCAACTGTAGCCACAGCCGACTACATCGCCGACTTCGGCAACGGCAATGACAAAATTCGCTTGGTAGACGGCCTCACCTTTGAAGATTTAAACATCCAGCAAGGCACCGGAGTCAACAGCAACAGCACCGTCATTCAAGACAAACTCACGGGCGAGTATTTAGCAGTCTTGCAGGGAGTCAACAGCAACACAATCAACCGCGACCAATTCACAAATCAGCTATCGGCAAACCCTGTCATCGAGTGGAACGGAGTCATGCTGAATGCAGTGCGGACAGCCAGCACCGCGCCTCCCCTCGCTTCCCGCAACATGGCAATGGTTCACGCAGCCATTTACGATGCTGTTAACTCCATCAGCAAAAAATACAGCCCTTACCTGGTGGAAATAGACCCACCAGCAGGCACATCAGCAGAAGCTGCCACCGCCGCGGCCGCCCACCGCGTCTTAGTCAGCGTGTACCCAGCGCAAGCAGCCACATTCAACGAAGTATACGCATCGTCTTTAGCCAAAATTACCGACGGCAAAGCCAAACAAGACGGGATTGTCCTGGGACAGCAAGTTGCCGACCAAATTATCAGTTCGCGGAGTACAGACGGCATCACTAAAGTAGTGCAGTACACGCCGAAAACCGACCTTGGCAGTTGGGTGCCGACTCCCCCTGCCCTTGCCGCAGGGCTGGCGCCGCAGTGGCCCGAGGTTACTCCCTTTGCCATGACTAGCGGTTCCCAGTTCCGCCCGTCGGGCCCGCCCGCCCTTGACAGCGCCAAGTACGCAGAGGAACTTAACTACGTCCAAGAAATCGGCAAAAGTGACAGCCTCACGCGCACCCCAGACCAAACAGCGATCGCCAAATTCTGGGCCAACGGCGCTGGGACGTTTACGCCTCCGGGCCACTGGAACCAAATCGCCGAAGAAACAGCGACTCTGACTGGTCAATCCTTAGAAGATAGCGCCCGCTTGTTCGCCCTGCTGAATATTGCTCTGGCCGATGCAGCTATTAGCTGCTGGGATGCCAAGTACCACTACAATTTATGGCGGCCGGTGACAGCTATCCGCCAAGCTGACACGGACAACAACCCCGACACGACGGCCGACCCCCTGTGGACTCCGTTGCTAACTACTCCGCCGTTCCCTGAGTACACGTCGGGCCACAGCACCTTTAGCGGTGCTGCTGATCCTGTTATGAGTTCTGTATTTGGTTCGGATTACGGCTTTGGAGATCGGGGAGACAGGACTGTCAACACTTTGCGAACCTTTGAAAACTTCAGCGAAGCGGCCGATGAATCGGGCATGAGTCGCATTTACGGAGGCATTCATTTCATGAGTGCTAACGTAGATGGTTTGAGTGCGGGTAGAAATGTGGGGAACTATGTTGTCCAGAATTTCTTAAAGGCTTAGGAAAGTCGGGGCGGGTTTACGAGATTATTGGTTTGAGCTTACATCTTTCACCATTTTCAAGAACGGGCAAGATGCCCGTTCCACAAAACTCAATTTTCTTGTGGAATGGGCATCTTGCCCGTTCCGCAAGATGCCTGTTTTACAAGAAATCAACTCTTTGTGGAACAGGCATCTTGCCTGTTGCTAATTATTCCAGCAGTTCTACAGTGCCGAGATACCCGTCTACTCGGACTTTTTGACCGTCTCGCAAGCGAGTGGTCGCTTCAGAAATATTCATGACTGCGGGAATTTTGTACTCGCGAGCGATTATTGCTCCGTGAGATAGTTGGCCGCCAACTTCGGCGATAATTGCTGTTGCTCCTAATAGCAGCGGTGCCCAACCTGCATCGGTGTAAGGAACTACTGCGATCGCATTTTCTCCTAAATCTGTGCTCGCGGTGCGGCAAATCTTGACAAAGCCTTCGACACGACCAATACTTGCTGGAATTCCTTGCATGATATTAGTTGCGGATGTGGCAAGTTCGATCGACCTTTTCTGAGAATTTGGCAGCAAATTGCCGTAGACTACAGGGGGAATCGGGCGATCGCGATCGGCTAAGAGGCGATCGCGCCTTGCCGTAATTGTATCCTTAAACGAAACACTCGCCCCGCTGCGAATCCATTGCTGAATTTCCCCAAATTCCAGATAAAAAATATCCCCGCTTTCCTGAAACACCTGCATTGCCCATCCGCAAGCTTCTATCTCCAAAAAAGTCCAGCGTAGATGAGCCAACAACCGCGCGTAAATTTCGCTAATTTCGTTTTTGACGAGCGCTCTTTCCTGACATTTATCTAGTCGCCACTTCTGCCCAAAACTCAAGCCTAATTTCCGCTTTTCGACTAAATTAATTTGGGCTTTTTGAGCCATACTTATTAGCAGTTTTTGGTAAACTTCCGGTTGTTCTCGCCAAGTAGGAACAGCGATATCCGTTCCCACTTCGCTCAAATATCCGTAAATATCAAGCCACTTTTCAAAGTCTGCTTGTAAAGCCGGAGTTTCAGAAAATGTCTGTACTAAATGTGCGACTGAAACAGTTTCGTCAGACTGCGAAACAGCAGCTTGGCGCAATTTTTGAGCCAACTGCTGTAAAGTTCGCACCGAAGCAATTTCAGGAGCGCTGTCATTAGCCAGCCAGTCATCATTAACGCGAAAAATTGCCTTGCGAATAGCCAGCCCGATCGGCCCTAATATATTGTAGTAAGTAATCGGTTTCAGCCACTCCTGAATTTGCTCGGCTTTCTCCAACAATTCCGACAAATATTTATACTCGGGCATTGGGCATTGGGCATTGGGCATTAATATTTCTTCTTCGCTCGAACCTCTTCCTTCTTCCTTCTTCCCTCTTCCTTCTTCCTTCTCCAGACTTTGCAGTGCGGGGAGGAAAATAGAAGTGCGATCGCCTTTAAATTCTGCATTCAGCGCCCTCTCCCGCTGCACCAGACGCCACAAACCAGGCAAATTAGGCAAAATCTTCCCCAAAGGTGGCTTGCCCATTTTTTGCCCTCTCAGCAAAAATTCCAAACCCTGCTCTGGCAATCCCATCATCCGAAAAATTTCGCCCAACAAAGTCGCATTAAAATAGGCGTGAGAACCCAGCAAAGTTGCCGTTTCATTAAAGTTTAAGCCGATCGCGCGATCGCCCAAAACCACCTGAAAAATCTCTCCCCAAACCCCGCAAGTCAGCGGCCGATTAATCGACCAAGTTAGCGGGCGAATTGCACCGGGAATCACTTCTGCTGCAATAGTGCGCGTCCAAAACGGCTGTAAATTTGTAATCGGCCTGCTTTGCAAAATCCAAACTTTTTCCCCGTCCCAACTCCACTCAATATCCTGCGGGATGCCGTGAAAAAAAGCTTCGATTGCTTGCGCTTGTTTCACCAACTTTGCTATAATCGATTTATCAATAATAGAATTATTTTCAAATTCACTTAAACTTTTTTCTAATGATTCAGGTGTACTAAAATCTATTTCTAAATGAACCGGAGTAACTTGTCCGCCGACAACAGATTCAGCACCTCCCGGCAAAGCTTCAATAATAATCTGGGAACCGCCATCTAAAGGATTGCGGCTGAACATGACTCCCGCAATTTGGCTGTCAATGTAAGGCTGAATCAATACAGCCATTTGGGTATCGGGGAGTTGTCGCTGGCGGCGGTAAGCCACAGCTTCGGAAGTCCAATAAGACTGGCGACAGCGATTAATTGCATCGAGCAATTCTGCTTCAGTCAAAACAGGGCCAATAGTTTGATATTGTCCGGCGGCAGAACTCGTATCGCCATCTTCTCCCGCTGCTGAAGAACGCACAATCATTCGATTTTGGATTTTGGATTTTAGATTTTGGATTACAGAATTACTGATTAACAGTCGATCGCCATTTTCCTCATCCCCTCTTCCTTCTTCCTTCTTCCCTCTTCCTTCTTCCTTCGATGCCCATATAAAACCCGTAGGTACGTTAAAACCTGCGCGTTTCAGTTGAGACAATTTAGCAGCTTTATCGCCGCAGATTGCAGCATCTAACGAGTCATCTAGAGAAAACAATTGTTCTGATTTAGATAAAGCCATATCATCACCCTGACTGAAATTAATTGCTGCTAGCAACAAAGCTAATCCTGTTGCTGCTAAAAATTCGGGCATTGATTGTCGCCACACCCAAACCCAGATTGGGGTGCACAGACACCCGCAACGGGAAGCAAAGAGTCTCGCCCGATCGCCCTCACCCCACCACCGCTGTGCCAAACCCCACGCCAGCAGCCCCCAAATGCCCGATGATACAGCCACCGGCGGCGAAAATACCAAAAGACCCCAAACAGCGTTGGTCACGCCTCCACCTCGGGCGATCGCATATCTGCCCGTAACTAGAGGAATTAACAGGGCGATCGCGATCGCAGGTGCATCCGGGAAGCAAAATCGCCCCGCCAAAACTGGCACAATACCCCGGGCAATTTCTACCAACACCGCAGCAATTCCCGCTAATTTCCCCCCGTGAATGAAAGCTGCAGACACCCCCACATTCCCCGTGCCCAGCGCCCTCAAATCTCGGCGGCCAAACACTCGCACTGCCCATTCCGTTAGCGGTAAAGCACCTAGGCTGAAACTAGCAGTCAACAGCAATGCTATTGTCGGCAACGGCATAAAATCAGCTCTCCTATTTTCAAGCTCTAAACATTATGACGGCAATTCTGTCAATTTTTCTGTCTTCCGATATATCAACCAAACGTCCTTAGCACTTAAGATAATGTAAAAGTAGAGTAGATAAGGATTTAGCCTAATGATAGGTATCAGCTTGACCACTCCCATAGCAGTTGTTGCACCCATCCGGCGAGTAATGATTGAGCTGCTGATGCAGCAGCCAGTGCCGGAATCAAGTGTCAGCATGAGCACTCCAATATTAGTTCTTGTTGCTGGCTTTATTGCGGCAGCTACGATCGGCTCTGTTGCCTGGTATAACTCCAAGCGTCCCCCCGGTTGGGAAGCCAAAGAACGCCCTGATTTTGTACCCAAAGTTGATAAAGATGATTTGATTGCTGAGGTTTCTGATTCAAAGAAAAAATAGAACAAAGCTGTTTGAGATCAAAAAAAGCTTTGAGAGGAATAGAAATTACCCTTGCATATCTATCCGGTAGGGTGCGCCTCGGCGCGCCTTACGCTGCTATATATAAAAGCTTTGAGTGAACAGTTTTAATAGACCGAAAGCACTAATTTCAATACAGCGATCGCTCATCCCGCGCTAGATCCCTTTATTGACCTTGATGGAAGAGATCATTAGATAGATTTAATCATAGAAATTTAGACCTTGACTATAGCTTTAGAGTTCTCAGGAGATTCAGGCTCTTTTGGGAAGTGGCCTTTGAGACATCTCACCACCTATTCGTAAATTTGGCTGCTAAGGCGATCGCCCCGACGATTATTTTCCCGTTTAATGTCTTGACACTCCCCGGCGTTTACGCACGGGGATTCTTTAATCTACGAGCCAATTTGCTGAGGCAGGACTTCTCCAACCACAGTAGAGATTGATTCTCCTAAAGCGTTGCTTGGCTCAAGACCAAAGGTTCCGGTATGCCCTACCGTACCCAATCCTCGACTGAGGATATTTCTAGCTGCATTAAAATCTCTATCCAAAACGCAGCCACACTTACAGGCGTGAGTCCTTGTGGATAGTGTTTTTTTGACTGTTACCCCGCAGCTAGAGCATTCTTGGCTGGTGTATTGGGAATTCACCGCAACCGTAATCTTGTCAAATACTTTACCAAAGTATTCAAGCCAAACACGGAATTGATACCAAGATGCGTCGTTAATGGACTTAGCCAGACAGTGATTCTTCACCATGTTTTTGATTCTCAAATCTTCGTAAACGACTACATCGTTGGATGAGATTACGCACCTTGCAAGTTTTATTGCATGGTCTTTACGCTGTCTACTTATTTTGAGATGGCGCTTGCCTAGAATCTGCCTAGCTTTGAGCCTGTTTTTTAAACCTCTTACTTTTCTTGATACGCGACGCCCTGAACGTTTGAGGACTTTTTCACCTTTTTTTAGAAACCTCGGGTTTTCAACCGTAGTTCCGTTCGAGTCGGTGTAATATTCCTTTAATCCCACGTCTAATCCGATCGCCGTACCAGAAGGTTCTGTATTTTCCTTTCTATCGACATCCACGCAGAATTGGACGTACACGCCATCAGCACGTTTTACCAATCTCACCCGTTTTATTTGGTTGATTTGGTAGAAGTGCAAGTCGCGTGTACCTTTTAGTTTTAACCGTCCAATCCCTTTTTTGTCTGTAAAGTTGATTGATTTCCGATCGTCGGCAAGTTTCCATCCAGTTGATTTATACTCAACGGATCGGCAATCTTTTTGAAACTGCGGATACCCTTTTTTGCCAGGAACACCCTTTTTGCAGTTATCGTAAAATCTGGAGATAGCAGACCACGCCCGTTCGGCGCTAGCTTGTCGAGCCATTGAGTTGAGTTCGTCGGCAAACGAAAAATCGCGAGCCAGTACAGCGCAATATTTGTTCAAATCGTATTTATCCACTTTTTTGTTATCCATCCAATAGCGCAAACAGCTATTGCGGACAAACTTGGCGGTACGAATTGCTTCATCTACTGCTTTGAACTGGTTTGATTTTCCGTAGGCTTTAAACTCAAAGACTAGCAGGGTTTTACCTCCTACCTTATACTATACGATTTAGCATAGGATGTTTAGTGAGTCATTAAAACTTTAGAATTAAAGCCGTCCTAGAAGGACGGGGTTTTAGACCCAATTCTCTGATAAGTTTGTTTTTTCGACGTATGGGCGATCGCTCTAAACCAATGCGGCTGCTTGAGGCTGTGACTTTTTTTCTACGCCTAATTCCGTCCGCTTCAAAACCAACAGCGTAATATCATCAAACACTTTTTGACGGCCTATATGACGCCGTACATCGTCAATCACGGCTTGCTTGATTTCCCCAGCCGATAAATGCCAGTTTTGGCTAATGACTTCACACATCGGCTCAACGCCATACTGTTTTTTGTTAATGTCTTTTGCTTCGGTAATGCCATCGGTATATAGCACTATACCATCTCCTGGGTGTAGCTCCATTGAAATATGACTGATGAACTCAGCAATGTCATCGTCAAGAGCAATCGGAAAACCTAAATCCATCGTGTCGATACGCTCAACCTGTCCTCCTTGGCGCACAATGATTGTTTCTTCATGCTGACCGCTAATGCTGACCCGTCCTTGGGAATAATTTAAAATCGCTAGGGTGAGACTTTTCTCAGATTTCATGCGCTGCACGTTTTTATACAGGGTGCGGTTGAGCGCATCTAAAAACCGCACCGGATCAGTTTCGCGGATTTCCTTGAGGGTACGGACTGCCGTTTGCGCCATCAGCATCAAGATACCGCTTTCGAGTCCATGTCCGGTGACATCGCCGATGCCCAGAGTGACAACGCCATCGGTGTTTAAAACATCATAGTAGTCGCCGCCGACTTCATCGGCAGCCTCCATGTATGCGGCAATATCGAGTCCTTCAATTTTCAGTTCCTCAGCATTGGGCAGAATCATTTGCTGCATTTGACGCACGATATCCAATTCAGCACCCATGCGAAGATTGTCTTCCTTTAGTCTCTCGTTGAGGGCAAGGATTTCGCCGTTGGCAGTTGCTAGTTCTGCCGTGCGTTCTTTAACTTTATCTTCGAGTGTTTCAAACGATTCCTTCAGTTGCCCTGCCATGCTGTCGAAGGAACGTTCCAGCGTATCAATTTCCTCAATTTCAATAAAGTCAGTGGTGCCTACTCGCTTATCGAGGTTACCAGCAGCAATTTGTTCAGCAGCTTTAGTAATTCGGAGAACGGGACGGGTAATCGAGCGAGCCGTCAGGATACCGATCGCAATTGTCAAAATCAGAGTCGCTAAACAGAGCAGGATTGTAGTACGAGTATTAGCATTGATTTGTGACATAAAGTCCGATTCTCGAACCGTAGTCACTATCACCCAATTCAGACCAAACTCATCTTGCCAAGGTTCAACCAAAACAAATTGGCGTTCCCCCTTAATCTTAAAGTCTAGTTGTTGGAGCTTTGTAATCTGGTTGAGATCGCCAAAATGCTCTGACAAATACTGTGTACTTGCCCGGATCAAAGGATCGCTGCTGGTTGATGCTGCTAATCTTTCGGCTTTACCATTCTTGACTGTGTAGATAGGGGAGTTCGTTGAACTCGCAACCAGCAGTCCTTCACGATCCATGATAAACACTCCTCCCGAAGGACTAATTTTGATTTGATTCAAAAAGTTACTGATCTGAGAAATAACCAAATCAGTTTCTAGAACACCTACAAAATTGCCTGCTTTATCACGATAGGGCTGGACAGCCGGAATTCCTAACCGTACTGCTGAGTTGGAAGAAAACTGATAGATTTTACCCCAAGTCGGTTTATTGGCTTCCTTAGCCGCTCGGTACCAGGGGCGGCGGGTGGGGAGGTAGTTTTTTGAAGCACCGATCTGCTTATCAATTAGATTTCCCTGTTTGTCAAGCAGATAAACTAGCTTATTGACACCCGTACTTTTATCCTTAACTTCTACAGAAAATTTGCCACCCTCTAGTCGTTCAACACCGATAAATTTTTCCTGCTCATTACCAAACCCAATGTAACTGATGGTTTCAAACTGTTGAAGGAGTCTCCAAAAATACTGCCTTGAGGCAGAAAAATTATTGACATCCAATAAGCCTATCTGAATGAGATCATAATTAATTTGATTAACTCGCTGAGGCATTTTCAGGTAAGTCTCAAGGTGGTGATTAACTCGATTGTTGACTTCCTTTTGCAGTTGGTTTGCCAGATCATTGATTGCTCTTTGTCCGCTTCTAAAGGAGAGATAACCTACTAACCCAACAGCCGCTACAATTTGCAAAACGAAGGGAACGACGAGGGCTGTACGGAGACGCAATTTACGAGAAGTATTTTTCAAAGATTTCACGGGAATAGCGGTTAACTAAGAATAATTTACCCTTTCAGCATCGCTTCCAGTTGTTGCGGGGCGTTATTAGGAGTTTCTACCTATTCCTTCAAAACCCGCAGTGTAATATTATCACTGACTTAGCGGGACAAAAACTGCGTTTTAAGCCCAAACAAAGCCTAAACAGGCTTTATATGAAGGTGTAGACATCCCTGTTTTATTGTACCCAGCAGATTTGTGGGATTTGCTCTCAGCAGTTTACAGACAATATGCCCTGTACTATACAACTTTTTAGGCCGCCTATGAAAAATTTTTCCCTCGCCAGCGATACCAATCTGGCGGGAGAGATAGGGGCAAAACTTCTGATATACCAAGATTCAATAACACCCTGATGCCAGGGAAATCTCGCTATTGTAATAAAAACTCTATCATTTTATTATAAAATGCTCTCCAATCAGGTGGGAGCTATCTGGTATTTTATCGAGCATTACAAGGCTTCTTGACACCTAAAAGTGTTAAAGATTTTTCCTTGCTATGCACAAGAACCCAAAAATTTAAGTTTGGTAACGGAACTTTCCGTGGCCTCTTCAGCTAATTCAACCCGAACAAATGTCGAATTTAGGACAGTTGGTGGCAGGAGTGGCTCACGCAATCAAAATCCCCGTAATTTTTATTTACGACCAAATAGTTCATGTTAATCAAAATGTTTTAGATTTATTCAACCTGATTGAAATTTACCAGACCTACTCTCCAGAATTCGCAGCCTAAATCTCATAAAATGTAAAACATATTGAGGTAGATTTTATTAAAAATGCAGAAAAAGCGTAAATCCTGCTGAGCAGATAGCAGGTCTAAAAGCATTTATCTAGTTTCAAGAAATTATATTATTTATGTAGGGGCTAATTTCAGACAGCCCCTACATCATCTTTGCTCCGACTGGCTTATTTTTGCAGCGGATTGAGTTTCGTAACTGAGCTTTCCTTAGCATCTTCAGCGCTATCTTTCACGAAAGCAGAAGCATCCTGAAAGGCGGCGCCTACTCTCTCTAAAAGTTTGGCATCGGGATCGCTGCGGTCGAATACGGGTTGAGCCTTAGCCGGCTGTCCGTCTGGCGTGTCTAACAGAGTTTTATCTCCGCCGAGTTCGAGGTCGAACTTGTCAGTTTCCATCGGTGCAGAACCCGGATAAAGCAGCTTTGAGGAATTAGATTCCCCGGTAGTCGCGGCCAGGAGACGATCGCCCAAGATCGACAAATCAGCCCGATTGTTTTCTGCTTTAGCAGGCGATTGATTGACTTTAGGGTCGGTAGACATTTGATAATTCGTGTATCCATCTCCACCGCCCTTGTGGGGGTTATTCATTCCTCCCATTTGAACGGGAGGATTCTCAGGCCGAGCACCTCGAACATCGCCCGAATTGCAAGCGGTGCTGGTAAACAGCAGCACACCTGCCATCAAAACAGTCAAAAATTGACCGATACGCAGTCTTTTAAAAAAAGCAGTTACTGTGTTCACAAAAGTTTTCCGATTTTTTACTACTACTTGTCAAGAGTAAAAATAAACTACCCACGCCTGCCTCTAACGGCGGTAATATTTTGCCACGGATTGCTATCTATTTTTTTATAACTTTAGAGGGATTTAAAAAGTGCGATTGCCTTCGAGAGATTATTTTTGGTATGACTAACACGCCGATATCTAGAAACCCGGTAAAAAAACCGGGTTTCTAGAGAAAGTTCGGTTGAGAAACTCGCGTACCCGACGGAGAAGAAAAGGGGGAGGTAGTTTCAAAGCGTAGTCTTCGGGTGCGTGCGTTCCAATAATTGCTCACAAAAGCTTTTCTGTTTTTGACCACGCCCAAAAACGGATACTTGCGAACGACTCCTGCCGTGGAGTTATACAAATTTTAGACTCTTGTTCAAACACCCAGATTCATCTGTGGAGTAAATCTAATAACATCTAACATCTCAAATCCACTGACGCACCCTACCAGCTACTAACCTCAGAACGCTACTGCTAATCTGGGAATTTTTCGACTTTCGCTTCAGCTTCCAAAGTCAGCACACCAGCTTCCACATTTAGCTGTTGGACCCGCAGGGACATTCCCTCAAGTTCAAAATTTCGCAAGTTTAAAACTTCACCAGCTTTCTCGGCCAAAGCTTGAGTTAACTCCGGCGAAAATTCCTTGTTTTCGGGATACTCGACATCCTGAAGAGAAATTGCCCAACCGCCCGCTGCGATCTCAGGTTTGGATGTAAATTGAATTTTTTCTGTGGAGGCAGTTTCCCGCACCAATACCTCAGCATTTAAAGCGATTTTTCCGGTTAGCAATTGGCACTCAATAGTTTTAACGTCTATTGTCTGCAGTTGTCCGTCAACAGTAACTTTTAAGTTTTTCAGTTTCCTGCTGATGTATTCGGAATTAAAAGCGCGGTTGATATCGCTTTCTGTTAAAACGGCGCGCGCCCCACCGAAGGCAGGCCCGTTCAGTTCAATTTTGCCAAACATAGCGGTGAGGGGATTGACTGCAATATCCTTGACGTGAATTTGCAATTCTTCCACGCGCAAATCTTGTTGCATTACCAATCCTTTGCCCTCAACGGCAACGGCCTCTACTTCTCCCTGGGCTAGCTGGATCGGATCGGTGTTAACTGTGACAGACAAAGTTTCGGATTCGTCTAATTTGCTGGCAATAGCCATCTCGGCCACTTTGTCGATCGCCTGTTCCCCTAAACTTCTATTTTGTTGAAGCACGCTCAGAATTCCTAATAATATTGTTTTAAAAATAGTAGTTAATACCTAAGTCATTTACCGTCTTCCTCTCGGCCGGTTTCTCGTCTGAAAAAAACTCAGCCAAAGACAGAGGGTTTCTAGAAAATTGCTAAAATTAATCCGGCACTCTTCGGCGCACTCTACATTGACTCGGTTGCGAAGCGGTGAAAACTCAAAAACTGGGACTTTTGCCCAAAGTCTTTTCTAGAAGTTCAATCGCCCGCTACAATAAGTAAGAGCCGGCACCGCTTTTTGCAATGAATTCAGAATCAACTCTCGCTAGACTACAAGCTACACTTCCCGACGGAAAACTGCCTTCTAGCTACGGGGTATACTTCAAAAACACCCTAGTAGCCCTATGTCACGCCCTAGAAGACCACATTTTGCAAACCAGTGGCGGGGACAAGAGCGAACTCCAACCCTTAGTTTTGGTAACGTTTCAGCAGGGTAAATGGTATTTACAGGAAGCCGATCGCTACCTAGATATTGCTAATGCCTCTCGGCACGTTGTCATAGGTGCAGTAGCCGACAGCGGTTTCGCTACTCACAAAACCGGGCAATTAGAAAATGTATCTTTAATAAATCTCGATGAGAACGACCCCATAATTGAAGAATGGAATTTAATCATCGTCGCCCCGACATACAAAGCAATGGTGCTTTGCCGCGAACTTTCAGCCCAGGAATACTTGCCCGAGGGCAAGCCTGAAGTAGATACAGAAAGAAAGTTCTACGGTTTGTGGTCGTTTGACCAGTCTTTGGTGTCGGCTGCTGCAGAAATTTTTATAGAACAGACGCGACATTACAACTCTCCCCTGGCCGAGAGTTTGCTGGAAATGTACCACGAAATCCTGGCTACCATTGGCCCGCCCTTGGCAGACATTAGTGGCGTGGTATCGCGGATAGTCACTTACCTGCAAAGTTCTCAGCAGCAAATGGTAGCAATTAACCGCCAAACCCGCGAGTTGTGGGAATTGGAAGGTCAAGCTTTGCGCGTCAGCCGCAATTTGAACGCTAACAAACTTCAAGCTTTTCTGCGGATGGCCCAGCGCGTGGACGAACGCGATACCTCAAATCCTACAGCGTCTTTGCAGGTGGCGGCTTTGTCGGAAACTTTGGGTCAACTGCTGGATTTGCCGGCTTTGCAGTTGCGGAGGCTGCGGCTGGCTGGATTGCTATTTCGAGTCGGCTTAGTTTCTGCCCCGAATGAGGTGTTCGATCGCACTCCCGATGCTTTTGACCAAGCAACTTTCTCATTTTGGCGCGATCGCAGTTTCATTGGTTCCCAACTGCTGCAAGCAATGCCGGAACTATCACCTGTGGCGGAAATTGTCAAGCACCAACTCGAATATTGGGACGGCAGCGGCAGGCCAGAGGGTTTGCGAGCCGAAACCATACCCGTTGCTTCGCGGATTTTGGGGTTGGTCGCTGATTTTCAAGAATTGACTCAACCGCGTGGCGATCGTCCGGCTTTGAGTTTGAGCGAAGCTTTGGAACAGTGCCGCGAACTGTCTGGCACTCGCTTCGATCCGGCTTTGGTGGAAACTCTCAGCAACGTCGTCAGGCTGGCAGAAATGGGTTTGATGCAGTTACCAACTCGCCCGAGCCAACTGCCTAACGTGTGGTTGGAGGATTTGGGCGATCGAACGACCGCGACCGCTCCGGCATTATAAAATAACTGGATTGGTAAAGGGCGATCGGTAATTGGTAATTGGGAACTTGTACAGAGCTTGTGCTGAGCGCTGCCGAAGTGCCTAGCCGAAGTATTGGGCATTTAAAACTCAGCACAAAATCTTTTCCAACACTACAAAAAATCAGCCTGTGCTTGCTAAGCGCACCCTACCACTGTGAGTTTTAGCAGGAGCCTGTCTGTGCGCTAATGACTAATGACCAATGACTGATGACTAAAAACTAATGACTAATGACCTCGAAGCCATACGAAAAGGCAAAATTTTGATGTTGGCCGGCACTGATTTAGCCGGCAAAGACTTAGCGGGAGCCGATCTCGCCGGTGCTAACTTGTCTCAAGCCAACTTGAGTGGAGCTAATCTCGCCGGCGCTAACTTGCAGCGGGCCGTATTGCGAGCCAACCTCCGCGGCGCTGACTTGAGCGGTGCTGACTTGCGAGGCGCAGATTTTCGCAATGCCGATTTGCGGGGAGCTTCCTTCGCTAACGCTTTAGTCCGCGACGCAAGTTTTGGGGGTGCTTTTTTGACGGGGGCATCCCTCGGCAATTTGGATTTGAGCGGTGTCGATTTGCGGGGCGCCGATTTGCGAGGCGCTGCTTTGGGTCGGGCAATTTTGCACTCCGCCGATTTGAGCAATGCCAATTTGTCCGGCGCTGATTTGTCAGGAGCTGACTTGGAAGAAGCGATCCTGAATGGAGCCGTACTGCGCGGCGCTAACCTGACCGGGGCTAATTTGCTTTGCGCCACGATCGAACAAACCGTTTGGGATGGAGCGTTGCTCGATCGCGCCTGTCTCCAAGGCACCCCCCTGAGCCGTTAAATTTCAACAATGTTGTTTTGAAGACAGACAAAAAACAAGATCTGCTTATGAGGTGAATAAGCACAAGCGATTTTTACATTTCTTAATATGGGGTTATAATGGCGACTGTAGACGAGCAAACGAATAAATGGTAGCAGCTTTGTTTAGCGGTACATCCTTTCAAGGTCAAAGTGGCGATCGCCTTGTTAGTAAAGTAGCAGGAGCTGCGATCGCAGCCTTATTCAAGCGTTCTGAAAAGGCCGAAGCCAACATCCGAGTCGAACCAGTAGCCAAACTCTTGCAGGGAAGCATCGACGGTTTCGACTTTGTTGGCAAAGGTATGTTGATGTACAACGGCCTCCGCATAGAAGTGATGGAACTCTACCTGCAAGCACTCTCCATTGATTTTGGGGCGATTTTTGCAGGTCAAGTGAAATTGCGACAGCCTACCCAGGCAAATATGCGAGTAGTCTTAAGTCGATCGGATTTAACCACCTCATTCAATACACCTTTTGTAGTTGAAAAACTCCAGAAGCTGAAGTATCAAGAGCAATCTCTGCACTTTCAAAACACTGAAGTCAGCTTCGGAGCCGACAAATCCATTCGGCTTCAGTCCGAAATTACCGTAGGCGATGCCAGCGAACCCGTCAAAATAGATATTACAGCTCAATTGCAAGTAGAAGACCGACGCAAAATCCAATTTGTCAGCGTTACTTACGGCGGTGACGGGCAAGCAATAGACTTGGGTCAAGCTATAATTGCCCACGTAAATAACTTGCTAGACTTAGACAAATTTGCCTTAGAAGGCACTCAACTGCGAGTAGACCGCTGCCGAGTTCAGAACGACGAGCTGGTTTTCTACGGTTGGGCTGGTATCGAACAGTTCCCCAAAGGCAAGCGCTAAACCTCAGCCTGCTGAGGTGGCTAAATGAAACTTGTTTGAGGAATTTTATAGCTTAACAACAAAACCCGCCCAGGCGGGTTTTGCTATTTTAGCGACAGTGGTTAAGCTGTGGCGCTGCTAGGGTAAGGTCGCGCTATAGCCTTTATGACAAAAATTGGGTACACCCAAACCGGTGTTGCCAAGCTTCTTAAGTTATAGCAACCGCCAAGGCGGTTAGGACGCAATGCGTAACACATCCTCGATCGCATCTCGTAAACAATCAAACTGATC
>NZ_JAUBRN010000133.1:0-4216 GCF_036701875.1 Microcoleus sp. MON1_C5
AAGTTACATCAGAAAATCTTTGGAATTGGTTTACTCACTGCTGTTATTGTACCTCATCTTTATGAGAAAGGCTATAAAACTCTTAAACATTACTGTCAAAAAAAACTCTCTTCCCTTCAGGTAAAGGCACGGAGCGAGTTCAAATCCTGCGATGTGAGTTCTGGAAAACCATTAAAAAGTAAGGTTTGAAAGACTTAATATTCATTGACGAATCGGGAGTTAATTTGGCAATGGTTAGGTTATATGCTAGGTATGCAAAAAGGTGAAAGAGCCAAGGGGCCAAAACCAACTAAACGGGGCAAAAATGTCTCAATAATTGGAGCAATGTCAGTCAATGAAATTTTGACCTCGGTTAATCTAATAGGCGGAACTGATGCAATTACATTTGAAGCTTTTATTATCAGAAAACTGGTACCCAAACTATGGAAAGGTGCTTGTGTAGTGATGGATAATTGTCCCATTCACCTGGGTGAAGAAGTGAAAAAAGCGATCGAAAAAAAAGGGGCCAAGTTAATATACTTATCACCTTATTCACCAGATTTTTCACCAATTGAAAATCTGTGGTCAAAACTTAAAATCATTCTCCGTTCTATCAAGACTACTAATTATCAAGAATTAGGAAAAGCCATATATTTTGCGTTCGGACAAGTTACATCGTCAAATATTTTTAACTGGTTTACACACTGCTGTTATTGTACCTCATCTTTTTGAGAAAGGCTATAACTCTTCATTTTAGCTCAAAAAAAAGGAGCGAGCAAGCTCTCTGCTGCTAGGGCGAGTGGAGATTTGAGATGATCGATCTCAATTAAAGCTAAAAAAAAGATCCAGCAACTATAAAATCAAAACTTATCCTAATTGTTACCCTGCCCACAAACGGATAATTGCGAACGACAGGAGTCGCCAGTCGCCCCAAATTTTCGACTCTTATTCAACCTTCCAGAGTCATCTCGGAAGTAAATCTAAAATCGTTCGACTGGCCGCTCGCTGAACGTTTCGTCCCACCTGTCACGCCGAAGTGTAAAATCTCAAATCGACTGACTCGCCTTTATAGCTGCCGAATTGTGCGTGTAAATCATCACAAATTCAAGTCTTGAAACTCGGCAAATTTCTTGTTTTCCCCGGACATGGAAGCTTGAAGATTATCACTATCTTTTTCGCCGTTTAAATTGCCCGTGCTTCTGGATTTTGTGAATTCTTGAGCGTTTGTCTTGTTGAAAGCGATCGGTTCAGCGTGTTCAACCTGAAATACGTTGGCGTAGAGGTTGGCAATAATCTGTTTGCCTCCCTGGGTCAATTCCAAGTAGTTTAAAGCTGCGGGAATGTAAGGAAAAACTCCATTCCAATAAAACTTGGCGTAATTTTGCCGCAAATCTCCCGGAGACTTGTATCCCAAGATTTTATTAGTGCCGACTTCCTCAAATTCGTAGAACAGGGCACTTATTTTTCGCAGGTAATTGGGGTCGCTCAACTGACCGATCAAATCGGCTGCTCTAGCGAGTCCAGAATAATTGTTTCTGTCTTGATGAGTTTCGCTAGCAGGAACTGGAAAGCGCGTCAATTCAATATTGCGCTTGATTTGTTCGGCATCAATTAATGTGTGGCCGCCGAAGCGTTCGTCAATTACAAGTTTTCCTCGATCGACATGATAAGGAGTTAAACTGGCAGAAGTTGCCCCGATCGGCACAGAAACCATGCCCCCGTCAATACCCGTAGCGTAGAGTCCCACAGCTTCTTGGTCTTGGCGGCAAACACCTTTGACGTAGCCGATATCGTGGCACAGCAGCGAGATCAGGTAGTGCAGCCAATCTTCCGGCGACACTCCCCCTTCGCGAATATGCTTGCCGCGGAGAATCTCTTGTCCCACCAAAGCCACGAGCATGGTGTGTTCCACATTGTGGTACAGAGCATCGCAGTTAGCGATATTTTCCAGAGCCATAGTCCCTGCCCAGGCGATAATTTCAGGGTAGTCAGGCTTGTACTTGCCGTAGGTGCGACGGTAGCCGGCCTGCAACTCTTGCACAAAAGCGTCAATCAGGATAGCAGTTGCATTGAACATCATAAATTCTCTCACTCAGGCTGTAGTTACAAACTCGATCAAAAATATCTTGGATAGCTGAAAAAATAATCAATGGGCCTTCCAGTAGGTTTGACCCCTCGGCGTTGAATTTTAAATTTCAGCTAACCTTGTCAAATCAGAAAATTACTTTTAGGCTATGCTTCCCACGATAACCTAATTTCCGAAGCAACCGATCGATTTTTCGGTATTAAATGTTGACGAAACAATTTACCTCGTTTCACCGACTAATTATTAGAAGTCCTAGGTGTGAAAGTTATGAACTGTCTGTTTTCGAGCCTCTCCACTGCTGCCCTTCGCACTCGGCGGTCGATCGCCCCAAAATACCTAGGATTGTTTGCATTCACGGCTGTTTGCACCGCCGCACCGGCAATGGGTGCCGAGCGAATTTACGTAACTTACGGGCCGCTAGAAGAATCAGTTCCCATCGAATCCCTGGCACTCTTCGCCCAAGAAGGCAAAATAGACTCGAACTTGGACGGCTTCGCTCAATACATCCAAGAATCTCAGCTAGCTGAGGTTCGCAGCGCCCTGCAAGCGAAAGCTGAAATCAGCCAGGTGACGATCGCCCAATTTCTCTACACGCCTCAAGGAGAAGTGCTGCTGAAACGCTTGGGCCGAGTAATTCAAACCAAAGCTCGACAGCCCGGATTTTATGCCATCCGAGCCGCCCTGATTTTAGCAGCCTCAGATCCAGAAGGTCTGACAATTCTCAACGTGCTGAGGAAATTCCCCACTTACGGCATCAGGATTGACATCGCTCGCGGCTTGGGTATCGCCGACGAGCTGACATCGCTGATCAACCGTTCCAATCAGACGATCGCCGGAGTCGCCCAGTTGTCCGAAGCACAAGCAGCCTCTGAACCCGCCATACCGCCCGCCGAAATGCAGCAGCCCCAGCTACCAGGCCCTTATACTTGGAAAAAATCATCGGTAACTGTGACGAGTCCAAATCGCTATCGCACCTTGGATATGGACATTTACCTGCCCCAGGGCAGCCGCCAACCGGCTCCAGTAGTAGTAATTTCCCACGGTTTAGGTTCCGATCGCATTTCCTTTCAATATTTAGCAAAACACCTAGCCTCCTACGGCTTTGCCGTCGCCGTCCCCGAACACCCCGGCAGCAACGCCCAACAAATCCAAAACTTAGTAACAGGCAGAGCCAGTGAAGTAGCAGAACCAGCCGAATTTGTCAACCGCCCCCTCGACATCAAAGACCTGCTCGATTATTTAACCAAACTTTCTACAACCGATCCGGCCTACCAAGGGCAGCTCGACTTGCAGCGAGTCGGCGTCATAGGCCAGTCTTTCGGGGGCTATACGGCTTTAGCATTAGCCGGGGCAGGGATTAATTTTGCACAGCTAGACAAAGATTGCGGACTCGAAAACGATACTTGGAACCTCTCCCTACTGTTGCAGTGCCGCGCGCGCGGACTAGATCGCAACCAGTACAATTTCGACGACCCGCGCATCAAAGCTGCGATCGCCATCAACCCGATCGCCAGCAGCATTCTGGGAGAAACAAACCTCAGCAAAATCCAAATCCCAGTCATGGTAATAGCAGGCAGCGCCGATACTGTTGCCCCCGCTTTCCTCGAACAAATTCAACCGTTCACATGGCTGACATCGCTCAACAAATATCTCGTATTGATGATAAACGGGACTCACTTCTCAACGATCGAGGCATCCCCTCAAAGCCTATTTCTGCCACCCGCAGAGGCGATCGGGCCCGAACCAGCTTTAGCCCGCCGCTACCTCAGCGGACTCAGCCTAGCTTTCATGGAAAGCTATTTGAACAACAAATCCAATTTCCGCCCGTATTTGGAGCCATCCTACGCTTTAAGCATCTCCCGAGACACTCTCGGACTGAGAATTTTGCGATCGCTCACCCCGCAGCAACTCCAGCAGTTCAGGATTTCTCCACCTGCTCGCAGGCCAGTCTCTCCACCTGTCCTCGCTCCTGTTTCTCTACCTTCTCCACCTCCCATAGCTCCCGTTCGTTAGGGTTGAGGTGCGCCGAAGAGCACGCTGGCATATCTTGTCGCGCCGGGACGATCGCCCATCTCTGTCTTTTCATCAGCTTTCCTAATCGCAGTCATCAGTTTAACTGTCGCTCAACCCCTTTACAAACCTTAACAACAC
>NZ_JAUBRN010000041.1:0-66597 GCF_036701875.1 Microcoleus sp. MON1_C5
TGTGCCTATTACTAGCTGAAATATGTTTGTTCCTTGCAGGCGTGCTATCGATAGCATACCACAACTGTGCAATGCCAGATTTGCGATAGAGAAATCGGTTTCTTTGCTCGCCAGTGCGGATTTTTGGCCCAAACACGTTGTTTTGCGTAAGTCCTCATACAAAAAGAGTGAACCCGCCCTACTCGCTCTCACGGCAAACTGCTGGGCCCGCGAGCATTTAGCCGATCGAAAACGTATCGGGAAATTGCCGGAAATGCTGTTTCGTCCTTGGCATAAGCCGGATCGTCTGCGAAAACAACTAAGATATAAATCGCGCGATCGTCTAAAGTTCTGACAAATGCCGCTTCGCTGCGGGATTTGGAAGTATAGCCCACTTTGGAACCAAAATAAATATTAGTTGGTAAAGATTCGCCTAGAAATCCTTGTATGGAGTTGCTGGGGTCATTTTTCCATGCCTTGGGGTCTAAGTCTCTCGTCAGCAAGTAAGCCATTTTGCGGCTGGCGACGCTGGAAACCGCTTGCCTAGTATAGATTTCATATATTAATCTGGCGGCTTGGTCGGTAGTTACTTGATTGCGAATCGGCTGGGAAGGATCGCCCCGCAATTGCAAGTCGCGACCGATTGGACCTTCTTGTTTTAAATAGTGTATGGGATAATTTTTGGTGGTTATACGAATATCATTGTATCCTGCTGACTGGAAAAAACTGTTAATTTGATTGCGCTTTTTCAGCCAGGTTTGCAATTCTTCTCCTGCGAGCCGTCCCCCGGATTTTGTATCTGTGATTTTGTCTAAAATCCTGCTGGCTGCATCGTTGTTGGAGACGCGAATCATTTGTTCTAGGTCGTTCGTAAAGGCAGATTCTCTTTGCGTAATGATGCCTTTTTCTAGGGCTGAGTAAAAGGCTGCCATCCAAAATAACTTGGCAACGCTAGCGGGAAATCGGAGAGTTTGATTTTGATATCCGGCAAAGGTGTGAGCTTTGGCATTGCTGACATCAAATAAGGTAATTGATAGGGGTTCTGCGGGTAGTCCTTTGCTGGTCGCAATTTTCACAGCTTCATCAACAATCCCTTGCAATTCTTGAGAATAAACGGGATTGGGAGGTGTTTTGATGTTGTAGCTAAAGGTAGGCTCGCTTTGACGAGCGGCTAAATTTTCCGAGGGTTCAATTGTCGGAGGCGAGAGTGTTTCTTGAGGCGAGACAGCCTGTTGAGCCAAGATGACTGGCGGTTCTGGGGGACGGCGAATTCTGAACGGTATTGTGACAATCCAACCGATCGCCATCGCCCCCGCAATTAAGCACAGGATGTTACGGTATTTTAAGCGAGAAAATTTCGTCCTGACTCGGCGCCGGGATTGGACAGGAGGCTGGCTTCTTTGGCGTCGTGGCCCGATTGGGCCTAGGGGCTCGATTGGGCGTCGGGGGGGAATTGGGCGTGGGCGGCGTCGGCGTTCTACTTGCATTACAGTTTTGTGCTATCAAACTCGCACGATCAGTTTATAATAGGGCGGCATCTAAATGACAAGTCTATCGATCTAGTCCGCTGTTGCCAATTTTATCTGTCTACTAGGCTGATTGAGACTTCTAGTAATTGTAAAATTTTCAGGATAGCACTGAGTTGAAGCAAAATCCTTTGAAAAACATGAGAAATTTTTGGAGTCTGGCTGTTTTGGGATTTGCGATCGTCGGCGTGAATAATTCTTTGATACCTGATGTTTGGGCATTTCAGTCTCACTCTGCTACGGGATATGTTGTTGAGCCACAAACAGCAGGACAGGGCGCGGATGTAACGTTTTCCTTGACGGGAGAAAGCGAAAATCTGGAAGTAACAAACAAGCAAACTGTTTCCAGTTTTCCGAGTATATTTTGGGACTTCAACAATTTAGCGGAAATTTCCTATTCCGAATTGCTGAAGGTGCTGGCGAGACGATCGGACTCAAATAATACGGAGAGAGAAACGGCTGCACAACCTGAAGACATAGCACGTTTTGAAAAGGTTGTACAGTATGCAAAACAACAAAATTTGCACGATCGCTCGATCGGAGAAATCGTCCAGGCGATCGCCGATAATTTCCAAGGATTGCCCTACGCCGCAGGTTTGCTGGACGAATCCGGCGAAGAAAAGTTGCTCGTAACTTTGAATAAATTTGATTGCGTTTTATTTGTAGAAACTGTTTTGGCGATCGCCAGGGGCGTAGCAGTACAAGATTACGACTATCAAAATTTTGTCACTCGCATAGAAGAACAGCGGTACTTAAACGGTAAAATGAACGGTTATTGCAGCAGATTGCACTATTTTTCCGACTGGATTAACGACAATCAAAAACGGCAAACTGTGGAAAATATCACCGCTGAATTAGGTGGCGTTCCCATGAATAAAACACTAAATTTCATGAGCCAGCACCGCAGCAGTTACCCGCAAATGGTCAAAGACGAAGCAACTTATCAGTGCATAGTCAGCCAAGAAGCAGACTTAGCCAAAACTACTGTTAATTACATCCCGACAAATCGGATAAAAAGTGTTTATTCTCAGTTAAAACCAGGGGATATTGTAGCGGTAGCCACGGATGTTAAAGGATTGGATGTCACCCACACGGGTTTAGTCTACCGCAGTGCTGACGGCAATATTGGTTTAATTCACGCTTCGCCTGCTGGGGAGGTGACAGTTGCTTACGACTTGCACAGATATATTAGGAGAGTCGAAAGTGCGATCGGCATTGTGGTAGCTAGGGCGAAAAGCCCTAATTAAATTGGTTTGTACTCCTAGGGTGTATCAGCTTGCATTATTTTAGCTAAAAATTGAAAATTTCTGTGCTGACACACCCTACAAACTCTCTTGTGGGGTGGAGACGCGAGGCGCCTGGAATATAAAATTTAAATGCACAACAGCTTATTGAACAATTTCGCTGCGAGATACCTTACTACTTCTAGCAGGATTTGGCGTTAATTCGGGCGGCGAAACTTGAACACTTCCCCACTCATTCAAAAAGCTTTTCAGCAAAACCTCTTGCTGAGTGCGAAATGTCTCGACATTGGCCCCGCGATTCATAATCACAAACCACACTGTTTCTTGTTTTTGAGTGGGTAGGGCTCCGCCCAAAGCGCTAACATTATCCAACGTGCCAGATTTGACCACTGCTAATTGGGGAAGCGCCCGTTCTGCCAGTATTCCTTGATCTTTTCCAACAACAGTTAAGACATCAGCAACTGTCATTCTGTAAGGTTGAAGATAGCGTTCTAAAGCTATAAATAACGCACAAGCAGCCCGGGGAGAAATGAGATTTTCTTCGCTCAATCCCGAACCGTTGACGAGTTGAATTTCTGCGGGAGGAACTCCGGTTGCTGCTGCTGCTTTTTGCGCGACTGTTTTGGCGCCGCCGACAGTATCAGCTAGCATATCTGCCATGAGATTGTTGCTGTACTGATTCATTTTTTTGATCAGTTCGGCAAGGGGCAAAGAATAATGTTTGACTACAGGCTGCACGTCATTGGGAGGTGCTGACAAAACTTTTACAGTACCCTCAATTGCTATTTGGGGTTTTAGCGTATTTGGAGGTAGTGTTTGATACTGGGCGGCGGCTTCGCTGGGCCAGATTTCACTGTTCAATCCTTGTTTGAGCAATTCTCCCGATTTGAGGGGATCAAGTTCAAAATTCATGTAAAACTTATCAACAATTATCAAATTGCCAGTTACTCGCTTGATCCCTTTTTGATTTAAGGCGTTACCGAGGGCGATCGCCTCTTCCCAAACAAACAACGGATCGGCGTTTCCCTGTACAATTAAATCGCCTTTTAATACGCCGTTTTCAATTTTTCCAGTTGTACCAATTAAGGTAATAAATTCATGTTCCGGCCCGAATTTTTGCAGTGCTACCAGAGATGTTGCTACTTTGGTAATAGAAGCGGCCGACAGAGGAACTGTACCTTGATGATTGGCTAGCAAAGTATTGCCCGATTGCATCCAGATCCCTTGGTCTTCTTTGGCAAAACCTTGGGCTGCCAACCCGTTGAGATATTGCTGGATTTTGGTATTCGTGGGGGTTTCGGGATTCTTAGCAGAGACTATTAAGGGCTGAGGCTGACTTGGTTTAACTGGCGGCGGGGAAGATTCAGCTACAGGAGAGGGAGATGCAAGTTGAGGTGATTCAGTAGCGGCGCATCCGGCAATAATTGTGAGAAGGGCGATCGAACTCGCAGCGGTCAAGTAGCGGTTTTTCAGCATTACTTTAATTTTTTTCATCAAATGTACGATCGTCTGTTCGGCACGCCCGATGGAAATTTTAGCACTAGCCCGCGCGTTTTGGAGCATCCGGAGCTGGGTTACCAGAATTGCGAACTGCTAACATTAGCTATCTTCTTCTCCATCTTTCTTCGCGCTGTTCGCGTCTTCGGGGTTGGTTAAATAAATATTGTTTAAATACTGCGGGATTTTATACCAATAGCCCGGACTGTTTTTAGTTCGTAATCTGAAACCCTGAATTTTCGTTGGTAGCTCGATTGCCTTGGAGCCTTGAAACCCTTATTCTACGGTTGGTAATCAAAAAATGTTTGAAGTATTGTTATACCAGTTCCCAAAAGCAATGCAACTCTAGGCAAGCTCCCAACCCTTATCTTATAAGTCATTGCCAATTCTAAAATCTAAAATCTAAAATCTAAAATCTAAAATAGTATGATCTTCAGCGCCTGGGGCCTTCACCCCAGGCCGATCGCTCTCACAAATTTTCGATAAACTGGTTTATCCAGCCATACTCCCTATACTCAGCGGCACCATTTCGCCGTGCATCGTCAGGCCTAATAACATCGGCCCGCCCGGTCGAATCAACTCTCCTGTAAGCGCGCAGCGTTCCTCCTGCTGTGCTGTGGCATTAATGCTGGCTCGAATATCCGATCGAGAAAACATCTGCCGATACTCTCCAGACTTCTGCTGCACGTAATTCCAGAGCAAATCTCGAATCAAAGCTTGATAGCCTTGATTGCCTGCGAGCTCTTTAAGTCTCTCTTTGAGCTCTCTTTCGAGTCGAATGCTGGTGACTTCCATTTCGGTGGTTGAGGTTCTAGGTAGGGTATGCATAATTTTTTCTCCGTGACGGGTGGACATATGTGTAATATCAGTGTAGTATGTTTACAGCTAGATTGAAAGCCTCTTAACCACCTTCTGCCTACAGTGAAATTTCTCCCGACCTACTCCACCTATCAACTGAAGTGCGATCGCCCCAGGGGTCGCTCCGAGTCGTTACGGCACGTCTTTAGGACGGGTTTTGCGAGTGTCGCAGCGACCTCGTGGGCGGGCTTGGGCCTAAATAAACACGGTTATAGTGGATTAGGACAAATTGCAGAAATTAATTACAACGAGATAGACCGAGACGGTCTGCAAGTGGCACAGCCATATCGAGATACGCGAAGCGGGAGGTACAGCTAAACGACTGTACCAAGACAGGATGAAAATTTGCCTTTAGCAGTTTTTCTAGCCCCCGCTTCTAAGTAAGAGAAGCGGGGGCATTTGATTGGATATTTGAGAAATTCGATCCGCTTGGGGAACTGGCAAAAAACCAGATGTAGCCAATGCTGACGAAGCACCCAAAATTCAAAATTCACAATCCAAAATCTAAAATCCAAAATTGACGAGGAGGAGCAAGCCGTGACCGTAGTAACTGATGTATTGAGGCAATCTGTGGTGGTGTTTTCTCAGAATTACCTACCGATGAGCCGTGTCAACATCAAACGGGCGATCGTACTGTTGGTAACAGGCAAGGCTGAACCTCTGGATTTTAGCATCGGCAACGGCTGGCTGGTACGATCGCCCAGCACCAGCATCCACGTACCCGAACAAATCCGCTTGACTTTTGGTAACAGGGAACGCCTGTGGAAAGTGCCCCCGGTCAATCGCCGGGAAGTTCTGCGCCGCGACGCTCATTCTTGCCAATACTGCGGTAGCAACCGACATTTGACGCTGGATCACGTGATGCCTCGATCGAAGGGCGGCCCGCATACTTGGGACAACGTGGTGACTGCTTGCGAACGGTGCAACTCTCGTAAGGGCGATCGAACTCCCATAGAAGCTGGAATGTCTCTGCGAACTAAGCCGAAGGCCCCCATACACCCCACTGTTGCTTTTGCCGAACTGTTTTGGCACGAATATCAAATAGGGGAATAGGGAATAGGGCATGGGGCATGGGGAATTGGTAATTGGTAATTGGTAATTGGTAATAGCTAATAGTTAATAGCTAATTCAGTCCTGTAATTGAAAAGGATTTTAGGTCGCAATAGCAAACTTTTCATTCCGACCTATCCAATGCCCGATGCTCAATTCCCAATTCCCTATTTGGCCGATGCCCAATGCCCTATGCCCAATTCCCAATTCCCAATTCCCGATTTTCAATTTTAAACTTTCAATTCCAAATTTAGGGCTGTCAATATGCTGAAGTTGACTTACACTGAAACGGGCTTTAACCTGGAGCGTTTGGCTCAATCTCCCGAACAGTTAGTGGCGCTGCGAGTTGTGCTGGCTATGCGAGTTGGTCAAAGCATCAGCGTCGAACCGAGCACTGCGGCATTTTTGCTGCCCGCGAATTTGCCGGCGCTGCCTCTGTTGGAATCTGAGGCCCGCCGAAACGACAACGATGCGATCGAGCTTTGTGTTGCTGATGCTGACTTTGTAGAAGTGACACTGCGCGGTACGTGGATTTCTGGCGCGTCTGAGGGGGCTGACGGCGTGTTTGCGACTGTTTTGGGCGATCGGGTCGAGTTCTTGCTGCTGAAACTCTGGCTCGAAACTCAGGCTGCTGCGGAGGTTGTTGGGGAAGTCGGCGATTAATATTGGATGTTGAACAAGGAAGAGGGAAAAGGGAAGAAGCAAGAAGAAAATATTTTCTTCATATCGGACTCCCCCACTTTTTCCCCTTCTGCCGATCGTCAGTGGCGCACTCAATTCCATTCTCCTTGCAGCCCAAAAGCAGCCCAATAATAAGGAGATTGCCATTTTGGAAGCTGTAGCACTTCGATTTGCGCCGATCGCAGTGCCGCAGCAGGCGCCAATTTATCTTGGAGCATTTTTTTGTAAAATCGTGTCATCAGCTCAGAAGTTACTTGATCGTCAACACTCCACAAAGAAACCACCACACGCGGCGCCCCCGCATACATAAACCCCCTCGTCAAACCCACCAACCCTTCTCCTTTAATGTCTTTTCCCAAACCCGTCTGACACGCGCTCAGCACCACCAATTCGGCCGGTAAATTGAGATTGAAAATATCATTCAGTCGCAAGTAGCCATTTTGTAAAGAGCCTTTCTCATCAACCAAAGAAAGTACCAATCCCGATAATTCTGGATGTCTGCTATTAGCAAATCCGTGCGTCGCGAAATGAACAATGCGATATTGAGATAAATCGGGATTGGTTGCCGTGGTACGATTAGCAGTAAAGTCAAACGCTTGTTTTTCCAAATCATCGGGAACCAAAGCCAGGATTTGCTCAGCTTCACTTCGCGAGAAAGGTAAGCGAGTCCAATAAATTTCTGCCTCTGATGCAGATCTCTGTAATTGTTGCGCTTCCAAGGGCAGACTTTCAACAGTTTGATTCTTCGTTACCGGCGATGTACTCGTGCCTTTGAGCCGTTCATCGTCGGGGCTAAAAACTGGATCTGCAAACAAGGCGATCGTCTTTGGAGCCGGTTGACGAGTCGCCATATCCCGTCGCAGAATAGCCAGAGTTGAGGCAGAAGGCAGATTAACAACTTCATGCTTAACTATTAGCGGCGCTTCAGATTTTTCCAGAGTAAGGGCGCCAAAAGGGATGTATTGCAAAGCGCCATCCGCAACAATTAGCAAGCGCTTGTTGCCCAACTCAGAAGCAACCGGAGCGAGAATCATTTGGCTCAGAAGTGCAGCAGATTCGGCAACCATTTGAGGAGAGGTTCTCGTGGTCTCTTTGGTTAAAGTATCGCGGAAATTCTTAGCCGTAGCTTCAATCTCGGTGCGAGAAGGAAGTTCGTAACTGGTGAAAGAAGTTTTTGTCACCGCCCACAAATAACTGCGCTCCTCACCCAAAGAATATTCTAAAAGTAGCGTTTTGTCATCGATTACCTGTTGTTGAATTTGTTGCAAGTTGAGAGGTTCGGGATATTTGAGAGCAGCGTAACGAGGACTACTGGCGCGAATTTTAGCTTCTATTTGAGCGAGTTCCTTGAGAACTGTGTCGATTTTTTGTTGAATTTCATCCCGAGCTTCTTGCGTAGATTGAGCGCTGACAATTTGGTATTTGCGAGTCTGAAAATCGCTGAGTTGTTGTTGCAAATTTTGTTCTTGTGCTAGCAGTTGCGGGTCAACTCCTTGGCGAATATTTGCGCTGGCTTCACTGAGGAGTTCAAGCAGACTGCGGGCACGGGCACGTTCGCTAGCATGAAAGGCTTGTGCGTCGTACCCTTGATCTGGATTTTTCCGGTGCAGTTGCATCAACAAATCGATGTAAAACTGATAATAATCTTGGTTGCGGGCAAAGTAAGACTGGCGCAGTTCTTGGCTAGCGATTTGGGTGCGGAGGTTTTCAATAATATTAATGGCGGTTTCGATTGGTGTTTTGGCGGCGGCGAGGTTATTTTGTTGGCGGTTTAAGATGGCAAGATTGTAGAGGATGTGCGCTTCTTCTGTTTTGTAACCGAGTTGTTGGGATAGAGATAAAGCTTGGTTATAGTTTTCAAGTGCGGTAGAATTCTGACCTAAAGCAGCTTGTATTTTCCCCATTTGATTGAGGACTGTGGTTTCTTTTACTTTGTCGTTTAAGTGTCGGGAGATTTTTAGGGCTTGGTTGTAGGCATTCAAGGCCGTTGACCATTCTTTTGAAGCGATGTAGGTGCTACCAATGCCAGCTAAGGCAGTAGCTTCGGCGGCTAAATTACCTGCGGGTCGAGAGATTACCAGGGCTTTGTTGTAGGAGTCTAGGGCCTTTTTCCAGTTTCCTGTAGCAGCGTGAATATCACCAATGTTGTTGAGGGTGTTGGCGACTGCCCCTTGGTATTCTAATTGATAAAACAGGGGCAAGGCTTGGTTATAGTAATCCAGCGCGTTTTTAGGGTCAGCTAAATAGGTGTAGAGTTCACCAAAACTGTTGAGGATAGCGGCTTCTTCGGCTTTGGCACCGGCTTGTTGCGATAAGGGTAATGCTTGGTTGTAGGAGTCTAGGGCAGATTGAAATTGTCCGAAATTGGCGTAAATTTCACCCATTAATAAAAGAGTTAGTGCGGCTTGGGCGTAGTTTCTATCTGCACGATAGAGTGCAAGTGCTTCTTCTAATTTTTGAAGTGCGAGTTGTAAGGATTCGACACTACCTTGGCTAGAAAGTTGAGCTCCTTTGATAGAGGCTACTTCAGCAGCAGAAACTTTTATTCCAACTGATAAGTCCCACAGGCGAGCAGTTCTATCGTCACTAGCAGTGAGGATTTGGCGACCATCGGGGCTAAATTCTGCACTGTTGACCTCTTCCTCATGTCCCCGGAATATCGCTAAAAGATTACCTTTGGTATCCCACAGACGGACGGTTTTATCAACACCAGAAGTAATGATTTGTCGGCCATCGGGACTAAATACGGTACTGTTGACTCTCGAATTATGCCCCTGGAATTCGGCTTTGAGATTACCTTTGGTATCCCACAGGCGAACGGTTCCATCGCCACCGGCAGTGAGGATTTGACTACCCTCGGGGCTAAATACTGCCCTGGAGTGCGTAATCGAGGTTACATTTACATCCTTCCTGCCCGGAAACTCGGCCAGGAGATTGCCTTTGGTATCCCACAGCCGGGCGGTTTTATCCTCACTGGTGGTGAGAATTTGGCGACCATCCGGACTAAATACGGCTGCGAAGACTAATTTCTCATGCCCCCGGAACACAGTCAGGAGATTACCTTTGATATCCCACAAGCGGGCGGTTTGATCTTGACTAGCGGTAAGAATTTGCCGACCATCGGGGCTAAATACTGCACTGTATATCGTCTCCTCATGCCCCAGAAACTCGGTTAGGAGATTACCGTTGGTATCCCACAGGCGGGCAGTTTTATCCTGGCTGGCGGTGAGGATCTGCCTGCCATCGGGACTAAATACTCCACTGAGGACAGTACCCGTATGCCCCTGGAATTCTTGGAGGAGATTGCCTTTGTTATCCCACAGGCGAACGGTTCCATCCCAACTAAGGGTGAGTATTTGGCGACCATCGGGGCTAAATTCTGCACTGTTGAGATACTGATCCCTTGGCAACTGGGCTAAGAGATTGCCTTTGGTATGCCACAGGCGGGCGTTTGGACCCGCGGTGGTGAGAATTTGGCGACCATCCGGGCTAAATACGGCACGCTCGACTCTATGCTTGACTCCATACTTATCGTCGTGCTGTAACTCTGCTAGTTGAGCGTTATTTTTAGATACGCTTTCCCGAAAAGTTGGCAGCGCTGCCATTTGCTGGGCTTGGGCAGCAATTGCTACTGATACATCCCACAGACGGGCGGTGCCATCTCCACTGGCGGTGAGGATTTGACTACCATTGGGGCTAAATACGGCACTTGTGATACCTGTTTCATGCCCTCGGAACACAGCCAGGACATTGCCTTTGGTATCCCAAACTAGTGCAGTTCCAGAAACAGAAGTAAGAATTTGCCGACCGTCGGGACTAAATACGGCACTGGTGAATAAATTCTCATTCCCCAGAAACTCTGCCAATACATTGCCTTTGATATCCCACAGGCGGACGGTTTTATCCATACTAGCGGTGAGGATTTGGCGACCGTCGGGGCTAAATATGGCTGTTGCGATCCGCATCTTATGCCCCCGGAACACAACTAGGAGATTGCCTTTGATATCCCACAGGCGGACTGTGTTATCCCAACCAGTGGTGAGGATTTGGCTACCATCGGGAGTAAATACTGCACTGTTGACTGCGTGCCCGTGTTCCAGTGGGAACTCGGCGAGGAGATTGCCTTTGGTATCCCATAAGCGGGCGGTTTTATGCCCACTGATTGTGAGGATTTGGCTGCCATCAGGACTGAATACCGCACTATAGACTTTCAACCCCGCCAACTCCACTCCCATTGTCTTAGGCACCGAGAACTGAACGAGGAGGTTGCCTTTGGTATCCCACAGGCTGATGGGATCAGCTAAATCGCGGGGGAGGATTTGGCTACCATCGGGGCTAAATACGGCGCTGATGACAGCCTCACCAACCCCCCGCAATACAGCGAGCGCGTTGCCTTTGGTATCCCACAAACGGGTGGTTCCATCATAACCAGTGGTGAGGATTTGGCGACCATCGGGGCTAAATATTGCTGTGCTAACACCCTTCTCATGCCCCTGGAACTCGGTTAAGAGATTGCCTTTCGTATCCCACAGACGCGCTTTTTTATCTAAACTAGCGGTGAGGATTTGCCTGCCATCGGGACTAAATACGGCACTGGTGACAGAACTATTGTGTCCTCCAAATATTGCCAGTTGAGCGTTATTTTTGGACACGCCTTTCTGAAAGGTTTCCCTGGCAGCTATTTGCTCGGATTGGGCAGCAATCGCGGCTGAAACGTCCCACAGGCGGGCGGTTTCATCACCACTTGTCAGGATATGGCGACCATCCGGGCTAAATACTGCCCCCACGCTATTGTTATGCCCCCGCAACTCGGTTAGCAGATTGCCTTGGGTATCCCAAATTTGAGGGGTTCCATCCCTACTACTGGTAAGGATTTGGCGACCATCGGGGCTAAATCCTGCTACAGTATCTCCATACTGCCTAAGCAGGAGAGTGAGTTCGGGGCTAAATCCTGCTAAACTCGCGATAAAACTCGCGGGAGAACTCCAGTCGGAATCTCCAGGCTTCCCAAACACAGTCAGGAGATTGCCTTTGATATCCCACAGGCGGGCGGTTTTATCTCGACTAGCGGTGAGGATTTGGCTACCATCGGGGCTAAATATTGCACTTTCGACATAACTTTCATGCCCTTGGAACTCGGTTAGGAGATTACCGTTGGTATCCCACAGGCGGACAGTTTTATCCTCGCTGGCGGTGAGAATTTGCCGGCCATCGGGACTAAATACTGCACTGAGGGCTACCTGCTTATACGTCTGGAATTCACTGAGGGCATGAGTCGTATGCGCCTGGAATTCTTTGAGAAGATTGCCTTTGATATCCCACAACCGGGCGGTTCCATCCCAACTAAGGGTGAGTATTTGGCGACCATCGGGGCTAAATACGGCTTTTAGCAAGCTTCCTGATACGTCACTTTTGATCTGGAACTCTGCTTTGAGATTGCCTTTGGTATCCCACAAACGGAGTTTCTCCGACATGCCAGCTTTATCCGAAAAAATATTAACGGTGAGGATTTGGCTACCATCGGGGCTAAATACGGCACTTCTACTTCTAAAAATAGACTCATCATCAGACCCCCGAAACTCGGTTAGGAGATTGCCAGAAGTATCCCACAGCCGAGCGGTTGTATCTTCACTGGTGGTGAGAATTTGGCGACCATCCGGACTAAATACGGCTGCGAAGACTTGTCCCTCATGCCCCCGGAACACAGTCAGGAGATTACCTTTGATATCCCACAAGCGGGCGGTTTGATCTTGACTAGCGGTAAGAATTTGCCGACCATCGGGGCTAAATACTGCACTGTATATCGTCTCCTCATGCCCCAGAAACATGGCGAGTTGCCCGCCAAATGCTTGCACGGGTTGCTGCGTTCCTGATGCGCTTGGTTTTTCTGTTGTGGGTGACTGCGATGGTGTGGGAATCCTGGGTTGGCCGCTGATGGGGATGCTGTAGGTAGTAGCGAATACAACTCCCATCACCAGAGGGAGACAGCGATGCACTTTTCGGTATTTATCTGGCAGCATAATTGTTTTTTTGGGAGAGTTAAGAATTGGGAGAGGGGGGGTCAACTGAACCTTTCTCTATCGAATCCGTAAAAGCCAAAAGCTATAGTTTCTTTTTGGATAGGCAAATCTGCTTAGCGTTGGCTCTTGTTTTTACCGAGGTCATCAAAATTAAGATGGGCTGGGCGTTAGTTGTCAGAAAAAATTATTTATGTTAAGGACAAACTCTATCATTTTTCATAATCTTTGTCTGTAATTGGCTGCCTCAAAGATGAGGAAAAGACGTTAAGGGCAGTAACTTGAATCGGCGGCGGGGCGTTTGCTCGTCGATGTTATTATCTTTTGACTGGCTGACTGTCGTTTGTAAAGCGAGCTGATTTTTCTCAAGGGACTGCTACCTGGGTGTAATACCAACTCCGGTAGCGTGGGAATTAATATTACCCCCAGTCAGGACACCGCGAGTGCCTAAGTCCTCATATGTTGCACCATTCTCAATTAGCCTTTTAGGAACAGGCAAGATGCCTGTTCCACAAGAAAATTTATATTTTGTGGAACAGGCATCTTGCCTGTTGCTGACAATGCTGCCAGATATCAGTAAGTCCCTTTAGGGTGTATAAATTATATTGAAGTAAATGCCCTTATCTTGCAGATTATCGCCTTTATCGCTAATTCTCACCAATGGGAAAGCGTAATCTACGCGCAAGTTCACCCGCTGTATCGGTTCCCAGATTACCCCCAAACCCACACCTGCTAAAAATGTCTCATTGGTTAATTTATTAGGATTGTTCGCAACGTTCAACACCATACCGGCATCCAAAAAAGGAGCCAATTGAAGTTTGGGATTTCCCGAAGCATCGCGCTGCAAAGTAATCCGATCCTCGATCGAAACTCTGAAGCCGTTATCCCCAGAACGGACATTTTGGCGGTAGCCGCGCAAAGATTGCCCGCCGCCAATTACAAATTGCTGGGAAGGCAACAAACTATTAGCTGACAACTGTAAGTCTGCCTGCAAAATTAATAAATGTTTGTCATTCAATCGCTGTACTCGCTGCACTTGACCCAGCCAACTAAAAAATTGTCCGTCGGGATCTGAACCTTCGTTTTGAGTAGCATCAAACAAGCTAGTGCCGATCGTAAATTGCGATCGCAAGGCCCAAGCACCCTGCGGGTCCCGCCGAATGTAGTCCTGTCCCAGCTTAATTGCACTCGTAGTGGTGACACCATTGGAGTCCGGGCCGATGCCAAAAGCATACGGTTCGCCGGCGAGAAAAGTTCTGCCTGTCTGATAAGTAAAACCGGCAGATAAGGCAAATTCTTCGATCGGCGTTCTCCGCAGCGGCTGGCGGTAACTAACTTCAAATAAATGCGATTTTCCTGAAATGTCAAAAGCGTCAAAAGGTTCTTGTACGATACTGTTGCGGTTGGGCGCCGCCCTCAATTGCAAAGTGCCGTTCATCGCATTTAGCGGCACGCGATAGCTGAAATCAAACACATCTGAATCCCCCAGCGATCGATAATAAGCCCCTGCCAGTTCGTCGCCATTTCCTGTTATATTGCGGTGCCGCAAACTAACTCCCAATCTTTCGGAACCGACACTGGGAGGCGAGTAATTGTCAATGCTGAAAGTAGGTTGAAATGGATTAGCTTCCGAGACTCGGACAATCAAAATGCTCTCGCCTTCATTATCCCCAGCCCGCAGACTGGCTTCTACATTGTCAAATAAAGGATCGACTCGCAGCAGCCGGAGTTGGTCTTCTAATGAAGCTGTGCTTAAAGGCATTCCGGCACCGAGTCGAATCCGGCTGCGGATGTAATTTGGATTCAATCTTTTAGTTCCTTCTACCTCAATTCTGGCTAGCTTGCCTTCAATCACTTGAATTTGGACTACCCCTGCGGTGATAGTTTGGGGTGGCAAGACTGCTCTCGAAGTGATGTAGCCACGATTGAGGTAAATTTCGGTAATTTTGTCGGCGATTTGTTTGAGTTGTTCTAGGGTGGCAGAACGGCCCTCTAACGGGTTGACTAAGGCATTAATTTCGTCTTGGCTTAAAATTGTGCTGCCAACTACTTGAATTTTCTGCACCTCAATAGGTGTATTCGGCAGCGTTGGGGGAACTGGCGACGGGGACGCCGGCGCTACTGTGGGCGGTACTTGGGGAGGTTCTGGGGAAGGCTGCGGGGCCGGTTGCAGAAATCGATCGCGATTTGGATCTTGTTCCGTCGGCGGCGGTGGCAGGTTTGGAGGCAGCGAGGGTTGGTTCTGGGCTAAAACATGATTGCAATGTAGCTGGTTCTGACATTGGGGATCGTTGTCAACCAGATTTGTTTGTTCGGGCAAGATGCGCGCACCACAAGCAGTTCCATCGATTGTGGAACAGGCATCTTGGCTGTTCTCGGCGGGGTTCGATTTTGTTTTTGGTTCAGGGTTGGTGTCGATCGAATCGGGAAACTGATTTAAGTTGGTTCCTGTTTCATCCTGCTTGATTTCCAGTTTTTGCAGTGCTAATACTTGATTGCCCCTATCTGCTGAGTTGTCAGCGGCGATGGGCAACTGAGAAATATCCTTTGTTTGGGATATAGCTTTATTGGCATAAAAGCAAGCCATCGGGAACCCAGTTAAAAGTGAAATTCCCAACCGAAATAGTGCAATATTTGCATTCGGGCGCATAATTAATAATTTCTCTAAAATAAGTTTGTCGGCTGCTTGACTATGCCAGTTTATCATTTAGTATTAGGCGAAATTTGACCATCAAAATCTCCACAGTCCGCCTTTCAAGATGGCAGAAGTCCGAACTGCCGATCGGTACACAAATTTTAATTTATTTAGGACGATCGACCAAACAACCCGGAACAGGCAAAAATCATCTGTGGTGCTGCCAAATACGGCGCTCGAAACCGAGTTTTTCGTACTTGCTGCACCAGTCATACCATTTGAGATTTGAGATTTGGCAATGACTCGCCCAATAACGGGTACTGTATCCCGAACGCTCATCAGTGTAGATCCTAAAATTTTAGACTCCTGTTCCTGCTCCCAGATTCAATGCAGCAAGTAAATCTAAAATCTAAAATTTAAAATCTAAAATCTAAAATCGACTGACTGATGGCTATCACCGTTTGGGGCTTGCCTACCGTTGCATTCTTTTTTGAAACTGGTGCTGAATTATTTTCTTGTGATAGGCGTTAACTCACTTGCGACTAAGGGTTCTTGGGATATTTTGCCGAGTTCGACTGAGTTCAACAGTGCTGACCACTTGATCGCTAAACTGGCATCACTGGGAGACTCGATACGCAATTGAGCTAGAGTTGCCAGGTACTCGTACCAGAGACGTTGTTGGGCGAAGATACTGAGCTTGGTGCGATCATCGGGCGATCGCTCCAACTCTGTTTTCACGGTTGGGGCGAGTGCGGTGCGGTTGATCCACCCGGAAACGAGAACATCATCTGTTGTATTTTTTGGGTTGCATTTGATAGTAAAGTACCATTGATAGTTTTTGCCAACTTCCAGGGCTGGCGAGTTGTCGTCGGAGCCGAGGCTGACGCTAACGATACCTGCACGGCTAGTTACCATGCGAAAACTTTTTTTGTATACTGTTTTGTCTCTTTGGTCTGCTAACTCAAACTGAACTGTTTTGTCGAGGGGTACGGGAAGGTAGTAGAAAAATGTTGGCTTTGCTGATATGGTTTGCCCCATAGTTGATTGGGGAATCAACGCAGTTAATGCAGTTGTGGCCGTGGGGCATTCTAAGCCGCGGGTTCCTCCCCCTTCACGCCTTCCCGGTACTCCGTCCTCCGGCGGTTGAAAGCTATTCCACGTGGCTCCCGTTGGCTGAATGTTTGGTCTGCTTCCGCTGGATTCAGGGGGTTGAACTGTTTGCCAGTTGAGGGGTAGCTGCGGCCGTGAGGGGCGCGGGACAATGTTTGCGCGGCTGTTGAGAGCCTCTGCTGGTATTAAAAAACTACCGGCGGCAACTGCCTCTAAAGACAGAATTAAGGAAAGAGCACCGATATTTAGAGCAGACTTCAAAGCCATGACGAACCTGCCTTTTGATGAACCGAGGAACTTTATCGCACGGTTTTATTCTATCCAAGGTTTTGACGGATATAGTAATCCGTTGTACTTAATTTATATCTTCAGGCAGATACGATTATTTGGGTCGCTCTGATCAACATATAATTCTGTGTTGCGTTTGTCAGTGGTAGCTTAGTAGTTATACTTACTTTCATTCACGGCAGCAGGTTGGGTTGAGCTTGTTAAACCCAACTTTGACAAAGACTAATATTCGGGTTCTTTTAACTCTAGCAAGAGGCTACAACGGGTCTTTTCGTAAAAACACCCGGTTGATGCGTCAATCCTGAATATCAGGAAACTCGGCAATTTTGCTGGTGAACCTCAAGCGATCGGCTACAAGTTACATATCAGGTTTTCTGTACAATACCGGCAAGAAATTTAGCATGAATCTCGATTCACCTGTTCTCTCGGACAAACAGCCACCTGGGCTGCGGATGGTAAGACCCATCGGAGTCTTGGCACTGCACGGCATTGCTTTTTTAGGAAATAGGTTGTTCGCTGTCGATCGCGCCGAAGGGCTGCTATTGGAGATCGATAGAGAAAGTGACAACACTACTGTTTTGAATCCTTATCAAACGGCTAAGTTTGCCGGCGCAACGGGACTGGCTATTTCGGAAGATACTCTCTGGTTTGCGCGGGATGAGGATATTTGTTGCTGTCGGGGCGCAATTCGGGACGGGGCGATCGCTGAACTCAAACCGGAACATTTTGTTTCGCTTTCTTATCCTGCTGACGGGATTGCTGTTTGGAAATCTACGCTTTATGTCACTTGCCAGAGATTGGGTTCTATTCTGGTTTTTGACCTGAAAACGGGTCGGGAAATTACTCGGTTTTACGCTCCCGGTATTGGGGTAGAAAATATCACTGTCCGGGATGAGGAACTTTGGGTTTGCGACAAGACTGAGCAAACTGTTTACTGTTTGGAACGGGGAACTGGGGAGATTAAATTTAGTGTTTTGACTCCCTTTGAGTTGCCTTCTGGTTTGGCTTTTCACAAAGATTCCGAAACCGGAGAGGAGGTTCTGTACGTGGCTTATGCCGGGGATGAACTTTACATCCGGGACGACCCGAATTCGGAAGATCCTTTTCAGTTGACGAAGCGCGATCGCACTTTTATTCAGCCTTTGTCTTTTTACTACAATGAAGCTGACCGCTACGCTCTGTCAAATGGTTTTTTGATGGAAATGTCTTATGTGGAGGAACTGTCTCCTCTCGATGAGGTAGAAATCGAAAATTTGGAGTGGCGGATTGCTTTGCCTTCGGAAACTCACCGGCAAAAGGTAAGGAGCGTTACGCCTATCGGAATGCCTTTTACTGAGGAAATTCAGGAAGGGGAACGGGTGGCGGTGTTTAAGTTCGATCGGCTGCACCCTGGGGAACGCCGAATTTTTGGCTGGAAGGCTTTGTTAGAAGTTCGATCGATTAAGTATCAGTTGTCGCCTCGGGATGTCGAAAAGGTTCCGAAGCTGTCCCCAGAGTTTGCCGCTAAGTATTTGGTGGATAATGACAATTTGGCTATGGATACGGAGATTGTGCGATCGGCTGCTGTGGCTGCCCTTGGCTCAGAAACTAATATTCTGAGGCAGTTACTGAGCATTCGCAATTTTGTTTACGACCAACTTTCTTACGGGATTAGGCCTCACATTGACACTCCCGATATTGTATTACGCCGCGGCATCGGTTCTTGTGGCGAGTACGTGGGCTTGTTGTTGGCTTTGGCTAGGTTAAACGGGATTGCTTGCCGCACGATCGGGCGCTACAAGTGTCCGGCTTTTGCTGACAGAAAAGGTGTGTCGCTGGAGCCGGATTTCAATCACGTTTGGCTGGAATTTTACATTCCGGGTTTTGGCTGGGTGCCGATGGAATCTAATCCTGATGATATTCAAGACAGAGGCCCTTATCCTTTGCGATTTTTTATGGGTTTGGCTTGGTATCACGTAGAAATTGGCAAGGGAATTCGGTTTCAACGTCTCACGAGCGGCGGTCTTCCTTTGAACAAGGAGGATGTTTCCGTGGGAACTCTGGCAATTAATCATGTGAGGTTTACAATTTTGGAAGATTTGCCTGCAGTTTGAATCGAGTGTTAACAATTAACAGTTAGCCGTCAACATTCAACTGTTAATTGTTAACATTTTTCATCTAAAATCGAAAGTAGAAAATGTAAAATCAGAGGAAGAGGGGTTGTGGAATTTTCGATTGCTAATGTTCTCGTTTTAGTCGCCTTTGTACTGCTGGTGACGGTGACTGGCGGGGTCGCTTATTTGACTTCTGTTGAGTGGCGCGATCGCAGGCGGTTAGATAAGGCTAAACGGAAAAAAAAGTAACGGTTTGCTGTTGACAAACTGCATTCTTTATGATAATAAACAAGGCTGTCTAGTGCGATCGCCTTGTTTTTTTGAATGTGAACCGCAGATTAACGTATAAGCCCAGAGGATATTTTTTCTACTTTCTTTTGTTTCTCTTACCTCCACCTATTTTAGGGGGTATACCTCGCAAACAATTGCCTAAATCATTATTTCTGCCACCAAATTCAAAATTATTTTCCTTAAAAACCTTAGATAACTTCTTTTGATACTCCTGATGTTCGTGGGGTACAGAACCTGCAGACCCATAAATGAACGCTTTTGCTTTATAACTAGAATTTAGATGTAATTTTAAACTGTTGTAAGTATTAATTACTTGATCGGTTGCATGACCTAAATCACTCATATTATCTTTTAATTCTACAAAACAGATGACACGCTCACTCTCTTTAGCGTAAAAAACTATCAGATCGCAAATTTGTTGACCTGTTGCTTTTCCCCATAAAAATTCACGCAGCTTACAACCAGGATTTGATTGGTCATCTATGTTAAAAAAAAGTATTGTTTCGCCCGGTTGGGGTTCTACTTTTACAGAAGCTTTACTTTCCTTAAAAGAGGTTTTACCGGGAAGTAAACAAGGGGATAAAAGCAAAAGTTCAAACGGCAAACTATCAAAAGCCATTAACTATCTCTCAATCTTTTACTTTTAGTAAACTAGCATAAATTTGAGATACATCATCAGACACTTTGCCAAAAGTTTCCCAATTTATTGTACCTTCTTCACTGACAATATTCTTGGCAGTTCCATCTTTAAATAAATAAATTGAGACTTTTTCTTGAGGAATAAAAGCCTCAGTTCGCTCTAAGTAAAACATTTCTTTAATGCTCTCCGGATCTTCATGCTTGGCGGCTTGCATCAGATTAGCAAGATGGTCAACAATATACGGACTGTGGGTTGTAATTAAGACTTGCAACCCAGCATTAACTAACATCGCCAAGAATTCAGCAATTTCCACTTGAGCTGCTGGGTGTAAGTTCATTTCGGGTTCGTCAATTATCAGCAACTCATTGCGTTCTACTAAATAGCGCAAACAGAGAACTAATGGAGCTAGTTCTTTTACCATTGAGGAAACAATCGGCATCTCCAACTTAGTATTTTCTTCAGGTTGAAAAAGTAGTTCTTCTCGCAATTCGGCTGTCTCAAAACCAACGGTTCCTTGTAAAATCTCCTTTTCCAAAAAATCAGCCAACTTCACATATTCCCCTAGCTGGGGATTTTTATTGATTTCCTCTTCTCGGCCTTGTCTGTGTTCTTTTTGATAACTAAGTATAATCATGTTCAAAAAATTCTTTACTGGTTCAACTAAAGGCGTCCCTCTTTGTTCAAATTCAGATTGATCTGTGTCTGTTAAAAGTTCTTCAGTTCTCACTTCTCGACGTGGAAAAGGACTAAATGGAAAAGTTATAAAAGCAGTTCTTTCAGTCGGAAATGTATATATATAATCATAAAAGGCTCTGTGAAGTATCTGGAAAATTTCCCGAACTACGAATTGCTTAATCGCTTTTCTAGGGAGCTTTTTCAAAATGTCTCCTTCTGAATAGAAGTATAGTATTCCATCTCCTGTTTCTTTAAGAGCATTCAGTAACCCTAAAGAAATTTTTCTCTGTACTGAAGCTGCTTTTATCCTTTCCAAAAACTCTGCCTTTGTTTCTGCTAAATTTAAATGTACGTGCAAATCATTAAAATTGGCTCGATCCGTAGCCATAAACGACCGCATCCTTTTTGGAGTTAAACGAGCCACATCATTAATATAAGTTTCGGCATATTCATTAGCAAATTGAATAGCGTCAATTTGTGCATTCCCTTCCTCAAAAAGTTGCTGAAGAGCGCTATCTAAGGTTGGATATCCTTCTTTGGTGTTACCGTCAAGATAAGCTTTCAAGTAATGTCGGTATCCGTGTTGCCCAAAGATAGCTGACAAAGTGTATGCAGCCCAAGTTTTGCCTTCACCATTACCACCAATAAAAACAGTTAAAGGCTTCAAATCAATTTCAGCTTTTTTAATAACACCTAAGTTCCTAATTTCAACTTTCATTAAAAAATGTCCTGTTGATAAACTATCAGATAGAGAGGAACCTGAAACCGTTAGTTTTATAGATTTTTCATTCCTCAATCCATTATACCTGGATTGGTGATTCCTGTTCAATATTAACAGCAAGTAGAGCGGCGACGAGCGCCGCCTTCGGCAACATCACATTTAAGTCCACTGTCGGAAAAATGTATTTTCTTGCCAAGCGGCGGCGGTGCGTTTTTCAAGTGCTGCCATTTCTGTTGTGTTCAGGGGTTTGAATGCTTGGGCGACTTGGAAGTTTTCTTCTAATTGCTTTACTGAGTCAGCGGCGATGACGCAGCAGTGCACGCCGGGAAGTGAAAGCGTGTAGCCCATTGCTTGGTGCATTCCATCTAAAACACCGTTCTGAAATAATTTGCCGTAAGCTGGTATTTTCATGGCTATGACGCCGATGTTTTTGGCTTTTGCAACTGGTAAAGCACTGGTAACAAAGGAGCGCGGGTGATGTTTTTCGGCGGCGTTTAGGGAGATTAATGTTGTGTCGAAAGGATAGCGCTCCAAGCCTGCCACAATGATAGCAGGTTCGTGGTGTCCGGTGATGCCGGAAAAACGAATTATTTTTTGCTGTTTGGCTTCTTCGATCGCCTTTATTGCTCCTTTGGCACTGAAAATTTGGTCTAATTCGGCTTGGAAGGAGACGTGGTGGAGTTGCCACAAGTCGATCCGATCGGTTTTCAATCTTTTGAGCGATCGCTCTAAGTCTCTCCACGCGCCATCTCTGTCTCGGGCGGAGGTTTTTGTGGCTAGGAATAGGCGCGATCGATATGGTGGCAAAACTTTGCCTAAGTTTTCTTCGCTGGGCCCGTACTCGGCCGCCGTGTCAAAATAACGAATGCCTAGTTCGATCGCGCGTTCAATTTGCACCGCTGCTTCTGCTTCTCTTCCCGGCTGCGACAGCGGTGTTTGTCCCGCCCCCCCCAGACCGAAAATCGGCACTTTCACCCCGGTGTTGCCTAACACTCGTTCTGGCATTTTTACTGTGGCGGCAGCCTTGTTATTGGGTGCGGCTGCGATTTCCCGATCCTGCTGTTCGATCGCCTTAGCACCTGCAATGCTGCTGGCAACAGCTATACTGCTCAATATAAAATTGCGGCGAGTCTTTTTGCGGGTCATTGTTTCCGTCTCCTCAGAATATGTGAGAGAAATTAACCGCGTTTGTGTTGGCACAATACATAGATTTTTACCCCAAATCGGATAATTTTCCCCCTCTCCGAGGGAGGAGATGGCCGGGGGAAAATTATTTATGTGCCGATCTACTATTGGTCAATTATCCATGCCCGAATCAGTTCGTTTATCTGTTCTGGTACTTCGTCGTGGGGACAGTGACCAGCTTTGATAAAGTGTTCTGTTAACTGCGGATAGTGTTTGCGAAATTTAGCGCTTCTTTCTGTGGAATTCATCCACGGATCGCCTTCTCCCCAAAGCATTAGCAACGGGCAGGTTAATTGACTTAGCAATACGTCAATTTTTTCGCCTTGGGGTGTTCGGAATACGGAAGCGAATACTTTGGGGGCACCGGGATCGCAGGAGGGAAGGTATATTTCTTCTACTAATTGGTCTGTAACGGCGCTTTGGTCGAGATATACTTTTTCTAGGGTTTTCCGAATTGTCGATCGCTGGCGCACGTACTGGAACAGCAGAAAACTTGCCCAATCTTGCTGAAATAAGGTTTTAGCTACTGCAGATATGGCTTTTTGCAAGGGCGGGGCTTCGGGTGCGGGCTGCGGTTCGCTGAAGGGGCCGGCGCTGTTGATTAATATGAGTCCGGCTGCTGATTCCGGGCGCTGGGCGGCTACACACAAGGCGGCGTAGCCTCCGAGGGAGTTCCCGGCTAGTACGGCGGGTCGGCCGATGATGTTGGTGATAAAGTCGTGGAGTTGGTCGCGCCAGAGGTCACCGCTGTACTGTAATTCGGGTTTTGCCGATCGCCCGAATCCAATCAAGTCGATCGCCCACACCTCAAAGTCTTTGCTCAGCCCGCTGATATTTTTGCGCCAGTGGTCTGTGGAGGCTCCAAAACCGTGAATTAACAGCAGGGGAGGGCGTTCTGGATGCCGATCGCTCGATCGAACGTAGTATACTGAATGCCCCCGCCACTGCCAGTAAGTGCCGGCTATGGGGGCTGTGGTGATGGCTGGGGTTGTTTGCATGATGTAAAGAAATAATTATTTACTTTAACTATTGTATCGCGACGCTCAGATTTATAAAGTTTGGCATCCGCGCCGGGGCTCCGCTAGCAAAGGATTCGTCAATGTGAGCGAGTTGGGAGCTGGCGATCTTACGCACTCAGGATTAATAAGTTTTGTAACGAATATTGATTTTGTGAGGGTCGCAGCAACGGGAGAGGTTTTGCCCGATCGCATTTGGGAAAATAAATCGGGTTTTGGCTGCAACATACCTAGGTATGATGATTGTGCTGTGTGGCGGTAAGAGATAGCTCTGGGGCGATGGGTGCAAAGCTTGGCGGCGAGGGTCGAACCTGATTGGCGAGGGTCAAGGGATCGACTTTTTTATAGTTATTTCCGAGCTTTTCCAGGTGGGGATCGTTTGTTCAAAAGGCGTTGACGGCTTGGGGGATGCAGCGAACCGTTTGGTTACGAGTGGGCAAAATCTGAAATCAAAAATTTCGCGGCTGGGAGAAGTTATAAGTAAAATTACTGATGGTTCTCTGCAGAAGTTTCTCAGAATCGCTGAATATTTTGTGACGTTGTTTGCTGTTCTTAATTGCTTTGATACTCTAATATAGAAGTAGAGCTGCGCCGCTCAATTAATTAGCATTTTGAATACTAGGGAGCCAACTATGCAGGGTGTGAACTTTATCCACCTGAAAGTTAGGGAGTTTTCTGAGTGATTGCTATTTCACCCCGTCCCGTCGGACGCAATTGGATTACGATTAGCTTCGCTTCTACTCTATACCTTTGTCCTATTTTGGATCTGCTCCTAGCAGAGGTGCCAGATTACTGGCAAGCAGAATTGCGGTTGGGGCTTCAAGAAGCTTTGGTAAATGCTGCTAAGCATGGAAACAAATTAGACCCCGGTAAAACTGTTGGAGTCCGTTTTTCGATCGTCCAAAACCAATATTGGTGGGTGATATCGGATGAAGGTTCTGGCTTTAATGCCCCTTGCAGTTGTAACCTTTATACCGATGATTGCGACAATCTCCTCGCAGAGGACGTTGCAGATGACTCTGGACTACCTCATGTGGAACAGGAATGTGGTAGGGGGTTGTTTATTCTTTACCAAATATTCGATCGGGTAGAGTGGAATGCTCAAGGTACAGAGTTACGGCTGTGCAAAGAACTTTCCAGTCGCTACCGGCTGCCTCGCTGGCGCTAGAACTGCTATTTGGCAGCAGTTTTAACCTCAGCTAAACCGGGAAAATTTTTCGTTCTCGGGCTGAAGTTTGCAGTGAGAATTTGAACGTTCTGGCTATTGATAGCTGATCATAATGCAAAATGTGAGTTTTGAGTTAAAAAAGTATAAATTTTTTGAACTCACAATCGCGCTGCTCGATCGAGCGGCGCGATTGTCTAAGTTTTGAGCGACTACTCAAGCCAAAACTCAACACCCCCAAGCGTTACGAAGAACGAAGCAATCTAATTATTTGCCGTGGGTGGGACAGGGAGGAGCAGATATCGATCGATCCAGCCATCCTGCTGCTTGGTTTAAGCGCGGGAGAGCTTCTTCGGGCTGTTTTTTGAGCAAAAAGACCAAAGCGGCCGCAGCTTGCTCGCAGGCCCGCGCGGAACGGTTGGCTTTGAGGCGGTGCCAATCTTTTTCGTGGATGGCGAGGCGCGCGGCTAGAGCTTGGGCTAGTTCTACCGTGCTCAGCTCGTTGAGGTTGACAGTTTGGGTTGTTTGTGTAGTTTCAAGCATAGGTGGTAAGGAAGAAGGAAGAAGGAAGAAGGAAAATGCGATAAAATCAATGGTTTCAGCAATTAAAAACGTTTTAAATGCCGATAAAGTTGCTATAGTTATGTCTATTTGGCTAGAGTTCGTTAATTTAGAAAATATACTGCATATAATAACAACTTAATTGGAAATCGGTTTTTTTTATTATTATTGTCAGGTTTGCAGATCGAAATGCCTCAACAGCCGTCAGAGTTAAATCCGGAAGAGCAAGAAAGCGAGTTTGTTCAAGCGCTCGCAGCAGTAGAGCGATCGCTCGCGGCAGTCAAAGAACGGTACACTCAAATTCAGGTCGATCGACAGCGCCAAGTCGAACTCGGCCATCGGCGCGAAGAAATCCGCCAGTCGGGACGCCCAAATCCATTGCCGCAACTCAAAAAAGAATTGCGGGAAATTGAGCAAGAATTGGAAACTATCGAGTTGAATTTAGAAAGCAGCCTGTTTTCTTGGGGAAGCATAAAACAACCTTTTTGGCAAGCAGTTCGCTTTGGGGGACTCGGTATTTTGATCGGTTGGATTTTGAAATCCTATGCAGGTTGAACAATGTTGGGATTTTTGATTTTTTTATTTACCGCAGAGGGCGCAGAGGGCGCAGAGGAAGAGCAAAGAGAGAAAGATGGTGCAAAATAAATATTAAATAAACAGGAGTCGATATGACAAATCAACGAATAGCAGCCATTTTGCGCGCAGGTGAACCCGACGAAACTGTAACTGTTCAAGGCTGGGTTCGTACCAAACGCGAATTGAAAGAATTTGCCTTTGTGGAAGTCAACGATGGTTCGGCGATGGCTAACTTGCAAGTAGTCATAAATTCCGATTTGCCAGACTTTGAAAATGTACTAAAACAACTGAATACAGGTGCATCTTTAGAGGTGTCGGGAGTGTTGGTAGCATCTCCGGCGAAGGGACAGCGTATTGAGTTGAAAGCCTCACAAGTACAAGTTTACGGCGATGCAGACCCGCAAACTTATCCGCTGCAAAAAAAGCGCCATTCCTTTGAATTTTTGCGGACAATCGCGCATTTGCGGCCGCGCACAAACACCCACGGTGCTGTCTTTCGAGTCCGCAATGCTTGTTCGGCGGCGGTACACCAATTTTTTCAAGAACGCGGTTTTTTGTGGGTTCACACTCCGATTATTGCTGCTAGCGACTGCGAAGGTGCGGGGGAAATGTTCGCCGTTACCAACTTTGATTTAAAGAATGTGCCGCGCACGGATTCGCAAGAGGTTGATTATGCTAAAGACTTTTTTGGAAAGCGCGCCTATTTAACAGTTAGCGGCCAGTTGGAAGCGGAAGTTATGGCGCTGGCTTTCGGAAATGTTTACACTTTCGGGCCGACTTTCCGAGCGGAAAATTCTAATACTTCGCGACATTTGGCTGAGTTTTGGATGATTGAACCGGAGATGGCTTTCTGCGATCTGCAGGGAAATATGGATCTGGCTGAGGCGTTTTTAAAGTACATTTTTAAATACGTTTTGGAGCAGTGCCCGGAAGATATGGAGTTTTTCAACGAGCGCATTGACAAAACGGTTTTGGCTACTGCTGAAAATATCATTAACAATCAGTTCGAGCGGATTACTTATACGGAGGCGATCGCACTTTTGGAAAAAGCAGACAAAAAGTTTGATTTTCCGGTAAGTTGGGGCTTGGATTTGCAGTCGGAACACGAGCGTTATTTGGCTGAGGACTTGTTTAAAAAGCCGACGATTGTCAGCGATTATCCCGTCGGGATTAAAGCATTTTATATGCGTTTAAATGATGACGAAAAAACGGTGCGAGCAATGGATGTTTTGGCTCCTAATATTGGGGAAATTATCGGCGGTTCGCAGCGGGAAGAAAGGCTGGATGTATTGGAGCGGCGCATGGAAGCCCAGGGTATGAATAAGGAGGAATTGTGGTGGTATTTGGATTTGCGCCGCTACGGTACTGTGCCTCACGCTGGGTTTGGTTTGGGATTTGAGCGGTTAGTGCAGTTTATGACGGGAATGGGGAATATTCGGGATGTGATTCCTTTTCCGAGAGCACCTTTGAGCATTGATTTTTAGCAAAACGTAGGGACACTCCAAGAGCCCGTTGGTGTCAACTTAACGTCAAACGTAGTATCAGTCTACTGTCGGACGATTAAGCCTCGATCCCCCCTAGCCCCCCTTAATAAGGGGGGGACAAGAATATTCTCAAAGTCCCCCTTCTTAAGGGGGATTTAGGGGGATCTAGACTCAGCTAAAAGCGATATTTATCAAGGGTTTTAGGCTGAAGTTGACACCAATGGGCGAAGGCCCGCGCCCCTACCTGAAAACAGAGGAATGCAAGCCTTTGTTACCGATTAAGTCGCCGAGGGAATTGTGATATCAACAGATTGCACTTTGACCGAAGTTCCCAAACTCGATAACGGCGGTTGAATTGCTGCTGTATTTCCCACTACTAATGTTACCAAATTCTCCGGTTTCAAGTAAGTCTTGGCTACGCGCTGCACGTCGGCAATTGTTGCTGCTTCGATGCTGCGGCGGTAGCGAAAAATGAAATCTTCGGGATAACCGTAGTATTCGTAGCGCATTAATCGCGACAAAGTTTGACTGGGATTTTCAAATTTGAAAATGAAAGAATTCAGGGCGGAATCTTTAGCAAAAGCTAATTCTTCCTGGGTAATTGGTTCGGTGCGGATACGATCGATCTCGGCGCGAATTGCCTGGATAAATGGTACTGTGGCGTCCGATCGCGTTTGGCCTCCAGCGACAAACACCCCCGGATAGTCATATCTCGGACTCCAAGCGGCGTATACTGAATAAGCTAAGCCTTGGCGCGATCGCACGTTATTAAACAAACGGCCACCGAAACCGTTGAGAACCCCGTTCATCACGTCCAAAGTACCGTAATCTGGACTGCTGAGCATTCCGCCCAAATGTCCCATTTGCACGTAACTTTGACTTAATTGCGGCTGATTTACCAAAAATATGCCGCCGCCATTTGCTGGCGATACCGTTGGTAACGCAGGCACTTCTGCACTCTGACTCGGTTGCCAATTGCCGAATTTTTGCTCGATGAGCGATCGCATTTTAGCTGTATCAAAGTCACCAGAAATACCCAAAATCATATTCTTGGGGTGGAAATATTTCTGGTAGAAACTCGCCACATCGTCGCGGGAAATATTGGCGAGGGTTTTGTATTCTACCGTGCGCGCGTAAGGACTGCGAGATCCATAAATTAACTTTTCAAACTCGCGGCCGGTAATATCGTTAGGATCGTCATTGCGGCGGGCGATCGCACCTTGAGTTTGGTTCTTCGCTAAATCTAACTTTTCCTGAGCAAATATTGGCTCCCGAATCACTTCCGCAAATAAGTCAAACACGGGTTCCACATCTTCAGCTAAAGCACTAAAATTAGCGCTGCCAGAAGTAACATCAATCCCCGTTTCTACCGACGCTGCTCGCTGTTCTAGCAACTGATTTAATTCATCAGCCGTATGCCGGCTAGTACCGCCAGTTCGCATCACTTCTCCCGTCAAACCTCCGAGCCCGATTTTATCGGCAGGTTCAAAACGCTCGCCCGTGCGAAATAGCGCCGTTCCCCCGACTAACGGGAGTTCCCGGTCTTCCATCAGATACACCCGGATGCCATTTTTCAGCTCGAAGCGAGTGTATTTAGGCAATTTAATTTCTGCCAGCGGGGGAAATGTTAATTCGTCGTAGTGTTTGGGTGCCGCCGCAAAGGAAGGTAACAAATTAAACGTGCCAAGTGAAACAGTAAAAAAGCAAAGCGATAGCAGAAATAACTTTACTTTTTTCAGTCTCAATTTAGTCCTTTTCATTCTTTCTCCTAAGTTTTTTATTGTGACAATAATACAGCGAGGCATAGCCTCTGGATATGCGTTCCCAGGCTCTACCCAAGGCGTGACAACTTAACGTTAAACCAACCGTCTCTCTTGTTTGTCACGAACTGCCAGATCCCCCCTAACCCCCCTTATTAAGGGGGGGACAAGACTCTTCTCAAAGTCCCCCTTCTTAAGGGGGATTTAGGGGGATCTAGAGTCGAATAAAAGCGACATTTATTATGGGTTTTAGTCTTAAGTTGTCAGGAATGGGCAGAGTCGGGAAACGAGTTTTCCCTCTTCCTTCTTCCTTCTTCCTTCTTCCTTCTTCCTTCTTCTTACAGTGGCAAAAGCTTGCCAATAGTGCGATTTTCCGGGCGGAAAGTTGCCTGAGCGACACGCTGAATGTCAGCCGGAGTAACAGCCGCGATCGCATCCAATTCCTTGAACAAATTTCGCCACGAACCAGTATTTACTTGATAGTCCACCAGCGAAAATGCCATGCCCATATTAGAATTGAGCGATCGCAACAAATCTGCTCTCGCCTGAGTTTTCACGCGCTCCAATTCCAAAGCAGAAACCGGCTCTGTTTTGAGGCGCTCGATTTCCTTGCTCAAAGCTACCGCCACCTCATCAACCGTGCGGCCCGGAGCAGTTTGAGCGTAAAATAACATCAAATTCGGATACTTTTCCCCCGGATAACCGCTGAAACCTTGAGCAGCCAGCGCCAATTGCTGCTGTTCTACCAAAGATTTGTAAAGCCGAGAAGTGCGACCATCGCTGAGCAAAGAACCAATCATTTCATAAATCGCATTGTCGGGATGATTCATCGCCGGCCGGTGGTATCCTTCCAGATACCAAGGTTGAGTTTTTAATTTCAGCGTGACTTCCTGAGTTTGCGTTTGGGGAGGTTCGACAATCTGCAATTCTGGAGGCGCTGGTTTCGCCTTGTAACGACCGAAATAAATTTGAGCGAGTCGCTTCACCTCCGAAGCTTTCACGTCTCCTACCACCGCAACAGTCAGCTTGCTGGGGACGTAGTGAGTCTCGAAAAACTTCTGCACGTCGCTGCGGCTGAGGTTTTTAATGTCTTCAGTGTAGCCAATTACTGGGCGGCGGTAGGGATGAACAGAGAAAGCTTTGTTAGCAAAAACTTCAACCATTTGTCCGATCGGAGAATTCTCGGTTCGCAGCCTGCGCTCTTCTAAAATTACCTGTTTTTCTTTGTAAAATTCCCGAAATACTGGTTCTAGAAATCGCTCGGATTCCAGCGACATCCACATTTCTAACTTATTAGCTGGAAGGCTGTAAAAATACATTGTGGCGTCGGTGGAAGTAGCGGCATTTAGTCCGACTCCGCCTGCTTGTTCCACTATTTTGCCGAGTTCATTACGCTTGACAAATTGCGAAGCTTCGGCTTCAACTTTGTCAAATTCTGCTTTTAATTGGGCGACTTCTTCAGTTTTGCCGCTGGCCTTGGCTGCTTGCATTTGCTCGAAGAGTTGGTCTTGTTTTTCTAAGAGCGGCTTTTCGGCTTGGTAGTCGGTAGTGCCAATTTTTGGCGTGCCTTTGAAGGCTAAATGTTCGAGATAGTGAGCGACACCTGTTTGACCGTCGGGTTCGTTTGCCCCACCCACATCGGCGTGAATCAGAAACGATGCTACGGGCGCTCTGGGCCTTTCGAGTACGATGAATTTCATGCCGTTGTCGAGCTTAAATTCGCTGACTTGGCTGATTACTCGATCGAGTGATGGTTGAACAGAGACTGCTTGGGCGCCGCTAGCGGGGTTGGAGCGGGCGAGGGCGGTTTCGGGGGAAAGTCCCCACCACAGCAGTACAGCGGCCAGCAGGGAGGCTATGAATCGAGTTTGGCGATCGGGCGATTCCCTACGGGATAGCTTCGCTTCACGGGGTTTTTGGAACTGCGGGGTCATTCGATTTTAGATTTTAGATTTTAGATTTTGGAGTGTCAAACAAAAAAATGTTTGTGCTCGGTGGCCAGGGATTCTTTTCTCAGGATAAAGATTTTTGGAGGCATAAGCGATCTGTTGCGCTGCAGATGTTACGCTGATACAGCAAATCTCAAAAAGGGTCTGGAGTTGAGCCAGGAGTTTTAAGTTTGGGATAAAAGCCGCGCACAACTTAAAACTTAACATTATTTAGCCCTTCAGTCCCGAACCCGTAGTTCCAAGTCGCCAATTACCGATTGCAAAGCCATGCGAATTTTTAATCAGTCTCCTCCTTCTGAAACAGAAACCAAGAAGCGGATTTTACAAGCCGCTCAGCGGTTGTTTGCCCGCAGCGGATACGACGGCACGACAACTCGCGATTTAGCAGCGGCGGCGGGGGTGGCCGAGGGTACGCTATTTCGGCATTTTGATAATAAAAAAGCGATTTTGATTGAGGTGGCGACGGAAGGATGGGTGGAGTTGCTGACGGATTTGCTGACTGAATTAAGCGAGATGGGCAGTTACAAAGCAGTGGCTCAGGTGATGCGGCGGCGGATGCTGAATATCCGCGAGAATAGCGACATGATGCGGGTGTGTTTTTTGGAGGCACAATTTCACCCGGATTTGCGCGACAGAATTCAGTTGGAAGTCATCGGAAAAATGAGCGAGGTGGCGGAGGCTTTTTTTGAAACGGCGATGGAAAAAGGAGTTTATCGGAAGATGAATCCGAAGATTGTCGCTCAGGTATTTTTGGGAATGTTTGCAGTCGCGGGTTTCAGTCAAAATACGATTATGGAGCCGAATGCTTCACCGCAGCAAATGCAGGAAATGGCTGAAGGACTCGCAGATATTTTTCTGAATGGGGTTTTAGTCAAGGATTAATAATTAGTCATTAGTAATTGGTCATTAGTCATTTGTTGGTTATTATTTGTGCGTTAGTGGTTATTGGTTATAATAACCAATAACCACCAACCCCTCACACTCACCAATCACCAGTTACTCTATAAACTCGTACATTTGCTGTACCCAATTCTCTCGATTTTCCTGCCATTCATCCGTCATTACTTCCCAAGTTGTATTGCTTTCAAGTTCCAGCAGTAGACTTGATACTTCTTCAAGCGTCGATGCTATATGACCTTCTTTTATCCAAGTTTCACGGATCATTTTCCAGAGACTTTGTACCGCTTCTCGCTGATAATTTGATTCTAATTCAACTAGCAATTTGGCTAGGTGTTTTTCGTCAAAGGTGGCTGACACCTCGCTCATCCAACAGTTGCGACGTTCTTTCCATTCTTCCGTCACTGCATCCCCGTTTAAGTGGGCTTGAAACTCTAACAGTAATTGGTTTAGTTCTACCATATTAAATTTTGTCTTGTTTGCAGTTTGTGCTATATTTGTACAAATTTTAGTGATTTAGACTGTTGTTTTTTTATAATGAGCGATGTGGCGGAGGCTTTATTTGGAAACGGCGATGGACAAACAAGTTTATCCAAAGATGAATCCGAAAATTGTCGCTCAGGTATTGGTGGGAATGTTTGCAGTCGCGCCCTTCAGTCAAAATACGATTATGGAGCCGAATGCTTCTCGGCAGCAAATACAGGAAATGGCTGAAGGACTCGCTGATCTTTTTCTGAATGGGGTTTGGCAGAAAGAGCAAGAATTAGTCATTACTCATTAGTCATTGGGAAATTTTAGAGCCTGAAAACGCAATATCTACAGGCTCTGACTCGTCGAAACTACTCGTTAAAAGTGTGCATTTGCTGTACCCAATTTTCGCGATTCTGCTGCCATTCATCAGCCATAGCTTCCGAATTTATATTGGTTTCAAGTTCCAGCAATAAACTTGATACTTCTTGAACAATCGATGCTGCCAGACATTCTTCTACCCAACTTTCCCGGCGCTCTTGCCACTGAATATCCACCGATTCCCACTGCAAGTTAGATTCCAATTCAACTAGCAATTCTGCTAGATATGTCAGGTTAACTGATGCTGCCGCATCGCTAACCCAACTTTCCCGGCGTTCTGTCCATTCTTCTATAAGTCCTTCCCATTTGAGGTTGCTTTCAAGCTCTAACAGTAACTGATTTAGTTCTACCATCTTAAATGTTGGATTTGTTGTAGTTTGCGCTACAATTATACCCAGATTTTCAATAAACAGAGTGTTAATTTTTTTTTAAGATTGCGGTCGCAGTGAAACTACAGAAGAGATAACTGAATAATGAGCGATGAATTTACTTTAGATATGCTAGACATTCCCAGCGGTTGGAGGCGGGGCGAAGGTGACTGGACAGGAGTGGCGGTGGCTATGGCTAGAGGGGAAACTGTCGAAGTAATTCAAGAAGTGGGTTCTACTTTGTGGCAAAAGAGTCTGCCAGAAAAACATTCTTTGTATTGGGATGGGGAAAATCTATCAACTATCAAAGCCAGAATTTGGATTAGTTTCACCCAGAGAAGATTTTCCCCGGAATCTGCTTTGCCAAAGGTTCAGTGGCATCCGAGAGTGTTGTGGATAGGGATAGGTTGCGAACGCGGAACAGGGCGAGAATTAATCGAAACTGCGATTAAACAAGTATGCCGTGCTTATCATTTAGCCGAAAGTGCGATCGCAGGTATTGCTACAATAGACACTAAAGCAGGTGAAGTCGGCTTGTTAGAACTTTGTCAAGAGCGAAACTGGCCGTTAAAAACCTTTGCGGCTGAAATTTTAAGTTCCGTAGAAGTCCCCAATCCTTCAAATATTGCAGCAAAAGCAGTCGGGACGCCCAGCGTAGCAGAAGCTGCGGCACTTTGTGCAGTTAGAGAAGAAAATTTAACCGCAGATGAACGCGAATTAACGCAGATATCCATCAATCATCAGCGTCCATCTGCGTTAATCTGCGGTTCAAATCCCCTCTTAGTCCCTAAACAAATATTTCGCAGCAAAAATCCCCCCCTTTCACAAGGAGGGGTTAGGGCGGGTTCTGCGGTAACAGTAGCGGTTGCAGTTTGCCCGATCGAGTATCTGGGATAATTTATTACTGAGACAAAGTATCGGCATTAACAAATCGACCGATCACCCCAGAAACAAATGACAACACAATGGAACCACACAAAGCCGGCCAAAAACCGTTAACCGCAAAGCCGATATTGAACGCACCCGCTAACCCGGAAGCCAGGGAAAGCGAAATTGCATTCACAACAAACAAAAACAAACCTAAAGTAATAATCGTCAAAGGCAGCGTCAGCAATGTAATAATCGGTTTGACAACCGCGTTCACCAATCCGATAACAACAGCAGCCAGCATCGCCGCCGGAAAGCTAACCACCGCCATACCTGGTACAATGTTAGCGGTAATGATTAGCGAAACCGCTGCTACTATCCAAGTTAAGAAAAAACTTAGCATATCTTTTTTTCCATCTCCATCACTATTAATTAAGATTGTAACTGTTTAGTCGATCGACCAAAGTTCGGCATACACTACGAAATACCCACCTTGCGAGAATATCAGACTTATGAAACTCCGGCAACTAGCAGCATTCCTTTTGGCGCTAACTATCTTCATCCTGCCGCAGGCAGCCCAGGCTCAATCTAAATATTACGCTCCGCCGTTGTCCTTTAGCAACGCCGAACTGACAAGACGCGATTTTTCCGGTCAAATGCTGCGCGCTGCCGAGTTTTCTAACGCTAATATGGACTTGACTAATTTTTCTAATGCCGATTTGCAGGGAGCAATTATGAGCGCTTCGGTGATGACTCAGGCGAATTTGCACGGAGCAAATTTAACTAATGCCATGATAGATCAAGTTAAATTTACTAATGCCGATTTAAGTGATGCCATTTTAGCGGAAACAATTTTGCTGCGTTCTACTTTTGAGGGGGTTGATATTACCGGCGCTGACTTTACCGACGCAATTATGGACGGCTCACAAATTAAAGAATTGTGCACAAAAGCCAGCGGTATTAATTCTCAAACAGGGATTTCTACTCGTGATTCCTTGGGATGCCGCTGATTTATTTTATAATTCCATAATTTCAATTTGTGGAACGGGCATTTTGCCTGTTCCGCGCTAGAAGCCCACCCCACAAAATCAATACACAAAATAAATTTGTTTGTGGAACCGGCCGGAGAGTCCGTTTAGGGCGGGCTAGAAGCCCACCCCACAATCAATAAATACAACAAATAAATTTGTTTGTGGAACGGGCATCTTGCCTGTTCCGGGCTATAAGCCGACCCCACAATCAATAAATACAACAAATAAATTTGTTTGTGGAACGGGCTCTCAGGCTTCTGACAGCCTAAACCAAATTTACTAAGGCTTTGCTTTTTTCTGAGCAGCCGCATAATGCTCACTCATTAACTGATTAACTTCTGGATTGTAAATCCGCAGATAATTCCAGTAATTCTCAAACACCGATTTTACGTATCCTTTCGTTTCAGGAAACGGAATCTTTTCCGCAAAAGCATCCGGGTCACTAAAATTAAACCTCTTCAACCAATCTGATACTGCAGTTGGCCCGGCATTATAACTCGCCACAGCTAACATCGAGTTATTCTTGTACTCGTCGTGAGTGTGATCCAAATACCACGTACCGAGTTTAACGTTGTCGTCCACATTCTCCAATGAATACTTTTTGAGACTGATTTGAGAGGCAACCCAAGCTGCTGTTTCCGGCATTACTTGCATTAAACCAGTGGCGCCAACTGAGGATTTGATGGCGGGCATAAACCGCGATTCTTGCCTGATTAATGCTGTTACTAATACAGGATTTATTTTGCGTTCTTGCGACCATTTGACGATGGTTTCTAAGTAAGGAAAAGGATAAAGTGCTTGCCAATAAATTGGTTGCTGTCTGAGTTCCAGGTATTGGCTTCTATCATCTGGTTGGTCTCGCTGCCGCAAACTACCAACCATCCACAAACCGTCTAAATTGTCTCCGACTCCTACTCGCATTAAACCATCGGTAAACTGTTCCGCAATACTTGGTTCTACGCGGTCGATAAATTCTATTTGCCACAGCGTCCAAGCATCTCTATCTTGACCTAATTGATAGAGTTCTTTCAACGCAGGAGAGCCCGCAGTTGGTTCGGGGCGCTGAGGCGGCCGGACTACATTGGGAGACAAATCTCGGACTGTGGTAAAGTCGCCGACTGGCCAGCCAAGAAGTACAGCCGATCGCCACGCAAAATATGATTCGGGATAACGTAAGATAGTGTACTCAAATGCAGTCTTGGCGTCTTGTTGGCGGCCGAGTTGCTGTGCCCATTTTCCGACCCAAAATGCTGCTTCTGGAGCTTGTTCGCTGTCGGGATTGTGGGTGGTTAATTCTCTTGCCCACTGCCAAGCTGATTTTAAATCTCCGCCTTTGGCAAACTGCTGGGCGATCGTCCACCGCAATTCGCCTGCTTTATCAGAATTGTTGTATTTTGTCAATAGCAACTTGCGGGTATCTGAGGCGGATTGACCGCTGCGTGCTTTGTCGAGAAGTTGGGATTTATCTAACAAAGCTTCGGGGGCATAATTGGGGAATTTGCTAATAACTCGATCGAGATAAACCATCGCATCCTTTGGATCGCTCAGCCGCGACAGCCGAATTAAACCCAAACCAGTATCTTCGGCATCGGGAAACTCGCGCACTAATTCTTGATAGGCAATTCTCGATTCCGGGATTTTTCCGTCGAGCCACAAACCGCGAGCTTTGCGGTAAAGATTTTTGGCGTTGCGGGGGGCTTTCCCGTAAGCAATAGCTCCTTTGCCGTAATCTTGTTTTTCCCAATAGCCAAAGGCAATTTCTTCCCAATCTTCCGGTTTTAAAGTGGCGCTGTTTCGCTGCACCAGTTGTTCCAAAATTGTCCCGTAGTCTTTGACATAATGACCGTATTTTGCTACGAGCAGCATCAACTGCGGCTGATTGGGATTTTCTTTTAACTTGCCGAGGGCAATTTCTACGCTGCGGGGATGACCCGGAAATTCTGTAATTGCCTGTTGCCAATATTCCGGTTTTGACTTGCCTAAAACATATAAGGCTTCTGCTGCTACGGGGTCGCTCGGATAGTTTTTGAGCAGTTCCTGCCAAGCTTTTTGGGCTTTGCCTTTGTCGCCGCTCAATTGGTAAGCTTGCGCTCTTTTTAGGGCAATGTGAGCAGCTAAAACCGGATATTCTTGCTCTAATTTGTCCAATAACTTTAATGCTTTGGCCGCATTTCCTTGTTGGATTAAATCGCTGGCAAGCAGGTACCGAGCGCGGCTTTGAGGGGAGATTTGCTGCTGCGGGTTCGTACTTGCAGACTGACTGGCTGCGAGTTCAACTAATTTCGCCGATCGCTCGCTCGGTGACAGCGACACCAGCATCTTGACTTGCGATTCGGAATTCGCTGCCTCCTGGGACTGCTCGGCCTTCTGGAATGAGCCCAAACCCATCCATTTCATCGCAGCAACCAAAGAGCCGATCGCAATAACGCAAACTGAAACGCTGATTAAAACAGAAAATCGGGCCCGGCGTCGTTTTAGCATGGGAAAATTTAAGAGAATAACAATAGATAACCGATCGTTTGTCAAAAGCCATCAGAGGCAGGATGGGTGTTCCACGCCATCACAGGCAGGATACCTGTTTAACGAGAAATAAATGTTAAGAGTGGGGCGCGCCGTTTGGCCCGACCCCAAAACAGATTATTGAGATTGGCGCAAGATCCGTTCGCAGGCGGACTTGGCTGATATAGTAGCAGAATTTATTTTGATGTGGAGCGGAAAATTTGTGCGATCGATCTATTTACCCGCACAAAGGAAAAACCACAAACCACCAAGTACAAAGTACAATCTAAAATCTAAAATCTAAAGTGTAAATCAAAACATGGAATTTCTAGTCACCGATACGCCCCGCTCTGTTTGGACCGGAGACGCCTTGGCAATTGGTCTATTTGAGGACGCCCTGGAACTCACGGGCGATCTGGCACAATTAGATGAAAAGCTGGCAGGCACTTTGAAAGAGCTGCTACTGGAAGTAGATTTTAAGGGCAAAGTAGGCACGAGCGCCATCACCCGTGTCGGCGGCAATAATCCCATTCGCAAAATTGCGATCGTCGGTTTGGGCAAAACAGAGGACTTAAAATTAGACACCGTGCGGCAAGCAGCAGGTGTTTGCGCCAAGTTAGCCAAAAAAGAGAAATGCAAAACCCTCGGAATTAGCTTTCCGGTGTGGAAAAACGCACCGGATGTTACAGCAAGCGCGATCGCCGAAGGTGTAGAACTCTCCTTGAATCAAGACAACCGTTTCAAATCGGAACATGAAGACAAAAGCCCGCAACTCGAACAAATTCATTTGCTCGGTTTTGCCGGTACCGAAAGTGCGATCGCCCGCGCCCGCCAAATCACTGCCGGAGTCATTTTAGCACGCGAATTAGTCGCAGCGCCGGCAAATTTTGTCACCCCAATTACCATGGCAGAAACTGCTCAAAGTCTGGCTGCCGAATGCGGTTTAGAATTAGAAATATTGGAGCGGGAAGACTGTGAAAAACTAGGGATGGGAGCCTTTCTCGGCGTAGCCCTAGCATCTGATTTACCACCAAAATTCATCCATTTAACTTACAAACCCGAAGGCACGCCGCGCCGCAAAATAGCTATTGTGGGCAAAGGATTGACCTTTGATTCTGGGGGTTTGAACATCAAAGGTGCGGGCAGCGGCATTGAAATGATGAAAATAGATATGGGCGGCGCTGCCGCTACTTTGGGAGCGGCAAAGGCGATCGGACACATCAAACCGGATGTGGAAGTTCACTTTATCAGCGCCGTCACTGAAAACATGATCAGCGGCCGCGCTATGCGCCCTGGAGACATCCTTACAGCTTCCAACGGCAAAACAATTGAAGTCAACAATACGGACGCTGAAGGCCGTTTAACCCTGGCTGATGCTTTGGTATTTGCTGATAAATTGGGAGTTGACGCGATTGTCGATTTAGCAACTCTAACCGGGGCCTGCGTAATTGCTTTAGGCGACGATATCGCGGGTTTGTGGAGTCCTCAAGATAGCGTCGCCGCCGAAATAGTCGCCGCCTCAGAATTGGCAGGCGAAAAATTTTGGCGAATGCCGATGGAAGAAAAATATTTTGAGGGCTTGAAAGCATTGCACGCCGACATGAAAAACACAGGCCCGCGTCCCGGCGGTTCGATTACGGCGGCGCTATTTTTGAAGCAGTTTGTAAAGGATACTGCATGGGCGCATTTAGATATTGCCGGCCCGGTTTGGAGTGACAAAGAAAATGGCTACAATGGCCCTGGGGCTACTGGTTTTGGAGTTCGGACTTTGGTGCATTGGGCGCTGGGCGGCGCTTAAGTGTGGATTTCGAGCGCATAAATTGAGATTTTCTCTGCCTTAAAAGTCTGCTAGTCCATGAGAGAGCCTGGGGTTTAAGACCCCAGGCTCACAGCTTAAGTCATCTAAAAGCAAACTTAATAACGATCATTAAAAATTTAAATGTTTCAGAAGCCATAAGGAGGCGAACCTATCTATTCCCTCACTGCGAGGAACGTAAGCGTTGCGAGCAGTGACGATCGGCATTGCTCATACTTGGGATAAAGCTTCGTTCCCGGGGCCCAACCTCGACAGTTTTGACATTCGCTGAAAAAATAGCGGTTTCAGAAAAAATGAAAAAAGTATATAATTATGTAAATATTTCACTAGCCAAAATCAAATAATTAGATTTGATCGGATTTGCATTGGTACAGATAATTTTTTTCTTGAACTTCATGCAAGAACAATTAACAATTTTTTTTTCACCACTTGCTGTATCTTCCGCACTCGGGTGCAATGCGGTGCCGGAGTTGCGACTGTACGCTGTTTTTGACTCGCTGACGGCACTGGCTTATTGCTCGATCGCCCTATCATTAGTTTATTTTACCCGCCAAGGTTCTCACCGCAGGATTTTCCGGGTGTTTGCCGTTGTTTTTTTTGTCTGGGGCGCGGCTAAATTGACGGAAGTTTGGACGCTTTGGCATTCCATATATTGGCTGTCGGTAACTCTCAAAGCTACAAGTGCTTTGATTTCTTGGCTTTTAGCCGCAGTCGCCCTCGCCCTGATGCCGAAAGCACTTGCCGAGTCTGGTTTTAATCAAAGAGAAAAATTTCAACAACAGTCGTTAAAACAGGTAGAAGAAAATCAGCACCAGCATGATATCGAGAAAGGAGAATTGCCAAAACAATCGATCGATCTTTACCCTTCAGATACTATTGTCGATCGCACTTTAGCTCTCAATTCGCTTAACGAACAGTTAGAAAAAGAAATTGCCGATCGCCAACGGGTTGAGGAAAAGTTGCAACTGACTCAATTTGCGATCGACCGATCGGCAGATGCGATATTCTGGATCGGGCCCGACGGTAAATTTTTGTACGTCAACGACGCTGCTTGCACTTCATTGGGATATTCTGCCAGTGAATTGCTCTCGATGACCGTGCACGACATCAATCCAGATTTCCCCCAAACTGCTTGGAGTTTGCACTGGAAAGTCTTAAAACGCTGCGGTTCGGTTAATATTGAAGTTCACCACCTCACTAAGTACGGTCGCATTTTTCCGGTAGAAATTACGATCAACCATTTGGAATTTAACGGCAAAGAATATCAGTGCGCGTTTGCTCGCGACATTAGCGAGCGCAAGCGGATTGAGGCCGCTTTGCGAGAAAGGGAAGAAGAATTTAGGTCATTAGTTTCTAGCATTCCCGGTGCGGTTTACCGATGCAGTGCTGCTGGGCGATCGAGCCTAACTTTTATCAGCAGTGGCATCGAAGCTATTTCTGGCTATCCCGCAGCTAACTTTATGCAAAAACCGGTGCAGGCTTTTCCGAGTATAGTTCATCCCGATGACGCTGAACACATCGAGACAATTATCGATCGGGCTATTAAGAAAAAACAACCTTACATCATCGAATATCGCCTAATTCACTGCGACGGAAATGTGCGGTGGGTTGCAGAGAAAGGTCAAGCCCTTTTCAACGCAGACGGTGAAGTTTTATCCCTCAACGGCGCCATTTTTGACATGACAGAGCGCAAAGCAGCCGAGGATGCTTTGCGGCTCTCCGAGGCGATCGCCAACAACAGAGCCCAGCAGCTAGAAATCGCTCTCAAAGAACTTCGAGAAACTCAAGCTCACCTAATTCATACCGAAAAAATGTCAAGTCTCGGTCAAATGGTAGCTGGAGTAGCTCACGAAATTAATAACCCTGTCAGTTTTATCTACGGCAATATTTCCTACGCCACCCAATATATCCGAGACTTGTTGCAGCTTGTAGAACTTTACCAAAAACACTATCCTCAGCCCGTGGTAGAAATTCGACAATGTATTGACAATATCGATTTAGAATTTATGACAGAAGATTTACTAAAAATATTATCTTCGATGAAAATGGGAGCCGATCGCATTCGCGAAATAGTTCTGAGTTTGCGAAACTTCTCGCGTTTAGACGACTCGGTAAAAAAACTTACTAACCTTCACGAAGGCATAGATAATACCCTCTTAATATTGCACAACAAACTCCGAGCCAGAGGCGACTATCCAGAAATAAAAATAATCAAAGATTACGGTCAACTCCCTTTAATAGAATGTTATGCAGGTCAGCTCAATCAGGTATTTATGAATCTGCTTAGCAACAGTATTGACGCCTTGGAAGATGCTTGCAACCAAAAAAGGCGCTCTGCGGCCGGCGGCGACGATTGGAAACCAACTATTAGGATTCGCACAGAAGCCCTGAACGAAAATAGTATTTGCATCCGCATTGCCGATAATGCGATCGGCATGACAGAAGACGTGCGGAGCCGATTGTTCGATCCGTTTTTCACGACTAAACCGATGGGAAAAGGCACGGGTTTGGGGTTAGCCATCAGTTACCGAATTGTCGCGGAAAAACACGCCGGAGCCTTGAGCTGCTGTTCCACCGTAGGAGAAGGTACGGAATTTGCGATCGAGATTCCTTTATAAATTAGTGCAACGGAAGTATCAATAATTTGGCCGAAGTTATCGCTCACTATAAATTGTAAAGTGGGGGGTAAAAAACTTTTAATTTTCCAGAAAAATCCAAAAATTGGCTATAAATTACCTAGGTAATAATCAACATGGCAGTGAAATGGTAAATTCTGTACCTCGACCTAAAGTTGAGTAGACTTCTAGCATACCGCCGTGTTTATCAACTACAATCTGCCGCGCGATCGCCAAACCCAATCCCGTGCCCTTACCCACACCTTTAGTTGTAAATAAGTGGTCAAAAATATGACCTTTTATCTCATCTGATATCCCTGGCCCGTTGTCAGAAATGCGAATATTCACCCAATCCTTAGACTTCATTTCTGTCCGAATCGTGATGCAATGGGCTGGGGCTTTAGTCTTCTCTAAACTCGGTTCCCGCTTTGATTCTTCCAGTGCATCAATGGCATTGGCTAATATATTCATAAACACCTGATTTAATTGTCCGGGGAAGCAATCAACTGATGGCAAGTTCCCGTACTCTTTCACAACTTCAATCGCTGGACGCTGTTCGTTCGCTTTCAATCTATGTTTGAGAATCAAAATCGTACTGTTAATTCCGTCATGAATATTGAAAGGAACTTTGTAATCTTTGTCGGAGCGGGAGAAGGTACGAAGACTGGTGCTGATACCTTGAATGCGATCGCACCCGATTTGCATCGAATTTAACATTTTGGGTAAATCTTCTAAGAGATATTCGATATCGCTCTCTTCAGCTTTTTCTTCAATCTCCTCACCAGGACTGGGAAATTTTTCTTTATAGAGTTGCAAGTATTCTTTAATATCCTTGACGGCGGCGATCGCTTCATGAATATTACCAGAAATAAATCCGACTGGATTATTAATTTCATGGGCAACCCCGGCTACTAAATTCCCCAACGCCGACATTTTTTCGCTCTGTACTAATTGCAGTTGAGATTGTTCCACCTGGTGAGCGTAATCCTGGGCTTGCTGATACAATCGCGCATTTTCTAGGGAAATGGCAGCCTGAGTGCAGAGGAAGTTGAGGATGAGGAGGCGATCGCGAGTAAACACTCCTTTTGTCGAGCTATGTTCCAGATAAAGTATCGCAACTAAGTTCCCGCGATCGAGAATCGGAGTACATAGCATACTCTGAGAGTGATACTGGAGCGTACAATCATTCATTAAACCCGGAATATCGGTCTTGCCACCTTCAACAACCACAGTTTCCAGGGTGTGTTTGACATAATAAACCAGCTTGAGCGGAATCACCGCCGAGCCATCTAGAGGTTGGGTTTGCAGCAGGGTTGTGGGTAACTGGTTATCGGGATTGATGTGAGTTATTGCCCGGATTTGCCATTCGTTCTCATGGGGGAGCAGCAAAGCACAAGTTTCTGCCCCAGACGTTTTCAAAATAATTTGGTTGAGGGTATCGAGTAATTCATCAAGCTGAATTTTACTGGATAAAGCTTGAGCAGCTTGCACAATAGATGCGAAATCTAGGGCATCGGAAATACTGGTGCTGCTATTACTGGAAGTCTGCGAAGATTGGCTAATCGTTGCCAGGGTCTCTAGAGGATTAAAGCGAAGTTTTGGCTGATTCAGGATGGGATGAAGTAATTGGGGATACCTGTTTTCTAAGTCTTCAACCTTGGCTAGTGCACCCCAACGGGCATAACAGTAATATGCCTCCTGCATATAGCTGGCGGCGACTTTTTCTTTGCTCCAATCAAGGTAGAATTTTGCGGCGAGTTCGTTGGCTAATGCTTCCTCTTGGATATAACCGTTTTCCTTGGCTCCTTTAATTGCTATATCGTAAAATTCTATAGCTTCTGTTTTGCGAGCAAGAACGCGATTTTTTTCAGCTTCAACTAAATGATATTTGTGCAAGTAATTCATGGGGCCATAATCTGCCCAGTCTTTGAGCTTGGCTTGATTTTCTTCCATTCGCTGCCATCGCGGCTCCGACTGCGGCATCGATTCCGACCTAGTGGCCAGCACGTTCAGAGAATCATAGAAGTAGAAGATCGGTTCAACAATACTTCCCATCCCTCCAGCCAAATAGTGTCGCGTTTGAGCGGCATCGTGTTCTGCTTTAGCAAAGTCTTCCAACCAGTAATTCAATGTGAATCGATACAGGTAAAAGAAGGATAGCCGGTAAAAATCGACTTTTGCCTGAGCCAGGACTTTTTCTTCATAGTCATCCTGGCGTAAAGGAATCTCGTCCTCTGACTGACCCAAGAGAATTTGAGCAGCCTGCAAGTACGCCAACACACAGTTTGCTGCTGTGACTTGGTGGAGGTCGCACAACTGTTGGTAATAGGCGCGAATTTGCGGTTCGAGTTCAGCCAGCGGTTGACCGTACCAATAAGCATTGAAGCAGTACAACTGGGCGTCGTAGCCCATAAATTCGAGATTGCCTGTTTCTAATCCAGCTTGATAGCCATCGAGAAGAATCGGCAGCGTTTCTTGCAAATGGATCGTCCAAGAACCCACATAGGCCCCCATTAACATGGCGGTTGCGGCTCGAATGTTTTTGGCATCGGGTTCTAAGGCGAGTTGGTATCCTAATTGCCCAAACTGAGGCACCATTGTCATGTCGCCCCACAGCATCCTCAGTTGGAAGGCGTAACCCACGTAGCAAAAAGCGGAAACCGGACTATTGCCAAATTGAATAGACAACTTGGCCTGGAGCGCCACGACTAGGAAATAGAGCTTTGTTCCTGACATATAACAGACGGGTGTCAGCCGAGCCGCATTTTGCATAATGGCTAATTGCTGAGGGTCGGTCATTTTCGGCAGATGAATGAATGACTCAATGGAGCGACCCTCAATTAAGGCATCAATTTCTTGCTTCACCTGCCGAATATCGTCTAGGGTTGGTTCATCTGGCAGATTCACACCCAACATTTGGAAGACTGATTGACCGATCGCGATCGCCTCGACAAATTTATTGTGGGCGACCAATGCCTGGATTTTAACTTGATAAACTTGCACCTGTTCTAAAGGTGTTTTCGCATGATGAATCACCGCTTCAATCCACTGGTGCATCTGCTCAAAATCGCCGGCCAAGAAAGCCACCTCGGCAGCTAAGTCGTGCAGGGATAGGGTCATTTCGTAATGCCGTTCCCAAGCGTCTGTTCCCAGCAGTTGCAGCCCCACTGTGGCATATTCGCGGGCTGCTTGATAGGCAGTTGCCGATCTCGCTTTGCGGCAAGCAATCAGGTTGAGTTGTGCTAAATCGTCTCGTTCTGTTTTTTCGACAACCAGCGTCGTGCCGTAATTTAATTGATTGACTAATTCAAAAATGCGTTCTTCTCTAGCTTCTGGTGAAATCTGTTGCAGCAGCAGTTGCCCGATTTGATAATGGGCGAGCGCGCGATCGCTTTCGGGAATCAAAGAATAAGCGGCTTGTTGGACGCGATCGTGCAAGAAGCGATAGACAACTGTTTGAGAAGTACCTCGATCGATATTTTCTTCTTCCCCTACATAAAATTTATAAATCTCACTCTGAGGTAAAACAAAACCTTCCTGTAAAGTTTTCCATAAAGCCGTGGCCGTTCCCGTCTCCGAGATTTCCGAAACAATTGCTAATGTTGTCAGATCGAACTGATTGCCAATGCAAGCGGCTAATTTTAAAACCTCCTGAGTTTCTACTGGCAATTTCTGTAACTGCTGCGCCATGAATTCAACTACGTCATCCGTCAGTGCTGCTTCGGTAATTTTGCTAATACAGCACTGCCAATATCCTGCTTTAACATCAAAAATAATCAACTCATCTTGATGCAAGGCCTTGAGAAACTGCGTCGCAAAAAATGGGTTTCCTTTTGTCTTCTTATACACCAATTCAGTCAGCGGTTCTGCTAACTTAGGAGAACAAGTCAGCGTATCTGCTACTAATTGATTCAAACTGGATCGAGCCAGAGGTGCTAGTGTAATGGTATTGACTATTGCGCCGATTTTTGTGACTTCATCTAAAGTCAACATTAAGGGATGAGCAGGGGAAACTTCATTGTCTCGATAGGCTCCAATTAGTAGCAGGTGACTGGACTGCGATTCACCTATAAGCAACTGCATCAACTTTAAAGATGCTGAATCAGCCCACTGCAAATCATCCAGAAACATCACTAAGGGATGCTCTTTTGTGGTAAAAACAGAGATAAATTTTTGGAACAGCAAATTGAACCGATTTTGAGCAGCACTCCCTGACAATTCTGGGGCTGGGGGTTGTTGCCCGATAATCCGTTCTAGTTCTGGAATTACTTCGATAATGACTTGTCCGTTGTCACCAAGGGCTGCTAAAATTTGGGTTTTCCATGCTTGGAGTTGGAGATCGCTTTCACTGAGCAATTGTGTCATTAAATCGCGGAATGCTTGCACAAATGCCGAAAAGGGAATATTGCGATTGAACTGGTCAAACTTACCTTTAATGAAATAGCCATGCTGTCGTACAATGGGTTTTTGAACTTCATTAACCACAACTGTTTTTCCTATGCCGGAAAAGCCTGCAACCAGCATCATTTCGCTGTTGCCTTGTGCTACTCGTTCAAAGGCTTCTAAAAGTTGCTGTATTTCTCGTCCTCGACCGTAGAGTTTTTCGGGGATGAGGAAGCGATCGCATATATCTCGCGTTCCTAACTCAAATGTTTCAATCTTGCCAGTTGCTTGGTACTGCTGCAAACACTTTTCTAAGTCATACTTCAATCCCAAGGCACTTTGATAGCGTTTTTCGGCATTCTTTGCCATCAGCTTCATCACCATATCCGAAACCATCTGCGGGATTTCTTTGCTGTTTATTGCAGGAGGCTGTTTGGCAATATGGCAGTGAACCAACTCCATGGGGTCGTCACATTCAAATGGCAGTTTTCCTGTCAGCAGTTCGTAAAAGGTGGCTCCCAGAGAATAAAAGTCGGTGCGGTAGTCGATGCCTCGGTTCATTCTTCCGGTTTGTTCGGGAGAAATATAGGCGAGGGTTCCTTCTAAAACGTTGGGATTTTGAATTTCTTGAGTTTCTCTCGGCAGTAGGGAGGCGATGCTAAAGTCAATCAGTTTGACTTGTTTAGTTTCGGGATGAATCAGGACGTTAGCTGGCTTAATATCTTTGTGGATGACTCGATGCCGATAGAGTCCATGGAGAATGTCAGTTATTTGAATGGCAATTTCCAATATTTCTGCCAGAGTCAGCGCTTGCTTTTGGGCGTAGTCTCGTAGAGAAATACCGCCAAAATCCTCCATCACTAGGGCATAGCTGTGGCGATAGGATTCTAGACTGTAAGGTTCAACGACTCCCGGCAGACGTAGATTTTTGGCGATGGTGTACTGGTTGCGGAATTGCAGCAGTTCGCTGAAGCTGGGATAGTCTCTATTTAATAGTTTAATGACAACCGGAATCTCGTCTGTTTCTCGGATAGCTCGATAAACTAGGGTTCTGGAACCAGAGTATAATTGCTCAACCAGATGATATCCTAAAACTCGCTTCGTCCAATCCACTGCTGCACTCATCTGGATTACCCCATCTCAGACCTTGACTATTGTAACTAATTATACACTTTTATTGGTTTAGTCTCAGGAAAATAGAACTGCGAAATCCCCAGCCTACAGACTCTACCGCTTTTATTCTTTTTCACTTTTGAAGAGAAAGATGGCGAGCTATCAAGATAGTCTTATCCTTTCATCGGCAATAAAATTGTAAACTCCGTCCCTTCTCTCAATAGAGAATTGACCTCGATTGTACCGCCGTGTTTCTCAACTACAATCTGCCGTGCGATCGCCAATCCCAACCCCGTCCCTTGCCCTACTCCCTTGGTAGTAAATAACTCATCAAAAATCTTCTCTTGCACTGCTTCACTCATGCCCGCACCGTTATCTTTAATGCAAATTATCGCTTGTTTATTGTCCAGAGAAATGTCGGTTTTAATGGTAATCTCATTGACAATTTCTGCATAATGTCGTCCTTGATTTGATTCATCCAAAGCATCAATCGCATTACTTAACAAATTCATAAATACTTGATTCAACTGTCCGGCATAACACTCCACTTGTGGCAAATTTCCATATTCCCTAATCACTTTTATTTCTGGGCGAGTTTCGTTAGCCTTGAGCCGATGTTTCAGGATCATAATGGTGCTATCGATGCCATCGTGGATATTGCAAGCTACGGGATAGTTAGTATCGGCACGGGAGAAGGTTCGTAGACTGGTACTAATATCCCGAATCCGCTTCACGCCTTCCCGCATTGAACCTACTAATTTCGGTAAGTCTTCCCGGATGTAGTCAAGATCGATGTTCTCGATTTCCTCTTGAATCTCTGGCTCGAGTTGGGGATATTTTTCTTGATACAAATCGAGCAATCCAAACAAATCTTTGATGTAATCTAAGGCTGGGGTAATGTTGCCAGCCAGGAAGCCGACAGGGTTGTTGATTTCGTGAGCGACACCAGCTACTAAATTGCCCAAGGCTGACATTTTTTCACCTTGGATAAGTTGGATTTGAGCTTGTTGGAGTTCTCGTAGAGTCTTTTCTAGGGCTTCAGACTTTTGTTGACGTTCGGCTTCGATGCGTTTGAGCTCGCTAATATCTCGCATCACAACTACCGCACCGACTTTTTTTCCCCAAGGATCGAAGATTGCTTGTCCGCTGGCTAACACAATTCTGGTAGAACCATGCTTCGGCGCAATTACCATTTCTACATTTTCGACTATTTCTCCTTGCAAGGCGCGAAATAGGGGAATTTCCGTTGTTGATAGGGGTGTTTGACCATCAGCTTGATAGAGAGCGAAGTGTTCTGCCCATTGTTCGGGTGGTAATGATTCCACGGGTAAGCCATGAAACTCACGAGTTGCCTTGTTGAATAGGGTCAATTGGCCACTAGCATTACAAACAACAATCCCATCTTTAATATTGTGAATGATGGCATTCAAGAATTCTCGTTCTTTGGTGAGAGATTCTTCCACCTGTTTTAATTGTTCTAGTGATGCTTGTAATGACTGGGATTTTTCCTGCTCTTGGGCATAAAGTCGGGTGTTTTCTAAAGAGATGGCAGCTTGAGCGCAAATAAGGTTTAGCACTTCAACCCTATCGGTCGTAAATGCCCCAACCGTTAGGTTATTTTCCAGGTAGAAAACTCCTATCAACTGCCCTTGATTAAGAATTGGAATACACAGAACACTTATTGGCTGGTGATGTTCAATATAGCGATCGCCCGCAACCTGGGAACTTACCCTAGCATCGACTATTACCAAAGGTTTCAAACTACGCTTGACAGTGTTAACCAAACTAATCGCTACATCCTGACTAGATTCTAGAGGTATTGCTGGTAATAGCTTAGGTTCCTGTCCCTCTGCTACAAGAGCCGCTACCTGTAAATACTGTTCTTGTTTGAGCAATAAGACACACTTAGTTGCCCCAGCATTCGCGATCGCTATTTTTAAAATAGTAGTCAGGAGTTTATCTAGTTCAATTTCCCCAGAGATGGCTTGAGAGGCGCTGATCAGACTAGGCAAATCTAGAAATTCAGAGTTACTGCTAGAAGAGTGGGTATAAGTAATCGTTCCCCGGGCGATCGTTTCCTTAAAGGAACTAAAGGATTGAGGTTGCTGAAGGATAACACCGAGTAGGCGAGGATAACTTTTTTCCAAATAGTCTATTTTGGCTTTAGCTCCCCATCGGGCATAACAATAATACGCTTCAATCATATAGGCGCTCGCTACTTTTTCTTTGCCCCATTCCAAGTAGAATTTAGCTGCTAGTTCGTTGGCGAGGGCTTCTTCGTTGATGAATTGATTTTCTTGAGCTAGTTGGATGGCGCGATCGTACATTTCAATTGCATCTGCTTTATTGCCCAAAACCCGCTGCCGTTCTGCTTCAACCAAATACCATTTATGCAGATGATTCATGGGAGCATTTTGCGCCCACTGGTGCAGAGTCGTTTGATGGGTTTCCACTAGGGCGAGAATGGAAGCTTGCTCGGTTTTTGGGTGTGTGGGGAAGAGCGCCAGGTGTGTCAATGCTGCATAAAAATGGAAAATGGGAACAATAATTAATCCCGATACTGCCATCACACACTCTTTGGCTCGGGTAATGTAGTTTAGAGCAGCCGGATAATTACCAAAGGAATAGGCAAGCAGTAGTTTGTAGATGTAGACAAGGGCGATCGCACTGAATTCACGATCCTGATAGTGGTTAGGAATCATTACCGTTTCATCATAGGCTTCACCGATTAAGCAATCCGGTTGATTCACTACTTCCCTCAAGTTCTGCAACATCTGCCGCTCCATATGCAAATAAGTCCGAGCAGAATATTGCTTCACTTGAGCCAACGTAGCACTGTAGACTGCAAGTTCCGGTTCCCAAGTATCCAGTTCTACCCCACCGAAAAAGTTGATGTAGCTGTAAGTAGCTATGTTGTAGCCAGCGTTAAGAAAATCGCCAGTTTCCATGCCAGCTATAAAGCCCTCTTTCAGGGTTGGTAGCCCTGCCCTCATAGCATTTTGATGATGCTGAATAAATGCCCCAAACATATTATGAGTAATGCACTTAAATTCTCGTGCATTGACCCGATCGAGCAATGAGAGTGCCAATTTACCAAAGCTATAGCCCGTTTTTGCCTCTCCCAAAAAGGCACTTAATACAAGCCCGTGAATCGCATAGCCCACCGTCGATGCGGGTGCATTCCCAAATTCGAGTGATAAACTTACCATCGTGGAGCTCAGTAGGGGCACTAAGCCTGGAATTCCCTGGAGAATGGGTGCAAATAACATGGCCAATATTGGCATAGCTGCCTGAGTCTGAGGATCACTCATCACAGGCAGATCGATTAGTTCATCAATTTTTCTGCCGCTTAGTTGCTCCGCAACGCTCTGTAGCGCTTTACCAATCAAGGCTTCGTCAGCTTCGGTGGGGAGTTCAACCCCCAATTGCCACAGTGCATCTCTTGCTACTGCAATGGCTTCTAACGTCTTGCTTTGTGCTGTCTGTGCGACGATTTGAATTTCGTAAATTTTGATTTTGTCTAAGATTGTCTGTGCATTCTGTAACACCTGTGCTGCCATCTCTTCCATGCCATCAAAGTCAGCATTCAAATAGGCGGCTTCAGCAGCAGCAACATAGAGATCCAGGGTTAATTCATACTGGCTTTCCCAGCAGTTGGCCCTCAGTAGCTCAACCCCCACTTGTAGATAAACTCTGGCTGCGGTGTAGGCCGTAGAATTTCTGGCTTTACAACCGGCTGCCAAGTTTAGTTTAGCTAAGGCTTCTCGTTCGGTCGGTTGGGTGATTAACTCAATGCCTCGATTCAAATGCCCGACAATATCAAACAGTTTTTCCTCTCGCTCCATCTCGGCGCAATTTTGCTGGAGTAACTGTCCTATTTTGAGATGAGTTGCTTTTTTCTGCGAATCAGGAATTAGCGAATATGCAGCTTGCTGGACGCGATCGTGTAAAAATCGATAAGTCGGATTAGCTGAAGCATTTAAAACTTCATTACTATCCGATTCCGTAAAGAATTTATAGATTTTCGTCGTGGGAATCACCAAACCTTCCTGTAATGCTTTCCATAAAGCCATAGCCGTCATTGCAGCAGATTTCTCACCGACAATTACTAACGTATTCAAATCAAACTGTGATCCTATACAAGCAGCTAAGGTGAGAAGATACTGAGTTCCTTTGGGCAGCTTCTGCAATTGCAACGCCATGAATTCAACGACATCATCAGTGATAGCTAAGGCTTTCACTTGGGCAATATCACACTGCCAATGCCGAATCTCCCAGTTAAAGCTAATTAGCTGCTCGTCATGTAATGTCTTGAGAAACTGAGTTGCAAAGAAAGGATTCCCCTGAGTTTTTTGAGAGACTAATTTTGTCAAAGGTTGGGCAAGTGATGATTCGCAATTCAGCGTATCCGCCACCAACAAATTCATATCTAGTTCGCTTAACGGTTCCAAAGTAATTGTATTCACTGTTGCCCCCGTTTTAACTATCTCATTCACTCTTAAGATAAATGGATGCACGGGCCAAACTTCATTATCTCGATAGGCCCCCAATACTAATAAATATCCTGTATCGATCATCAATAATTGTAGCAAATTCAGGGAGGCTGAATCCGCCCATTGCAAGTCATCCAAAAACATCACTAAAGGATGTTCTTTGCTGGTGAAAACTTGCACAAATTTCTGCATCAGCAGATTAAAGCGATTTTGGGCGGCACTTCCTGACAATTCTGTTGCAGGAGGTTGATCGCCAATTATGCCTTCTAACTCAGGAATCACATCAATCAAGACTTGTCCGTTGTCTCCCACTGCTGCTAAAATCTGGGTTTTCCATGTTTGCAGTTGGGTATCCGATTCTGATAGCAGTTGACCCATTAAGTCGCGGAAGGCTTGCACAAAGGCACTGAAGGGAATGTTGCGTTGAAATTGATCGTATTTGCCTTTGATAAAATAACCGCGCTGACGGACAATGGGTTTATGAACTTCATTGACAACGGCGGTTTTCCCAATTCCAGAAAAACCTGCTACTAGCATCATTTCCGTTGCTCCCAGGCTGACTCGCTCAAAGGCAGCTAATAGTTGATCAACTTCTTTTTCTCTACCGTAGAGCTTTTCGGGGATAGTAAAGCGATCGCTAATATCTCGCTTTCCGAGTTCAAAAGATTTTATATGGGCTGTTTTTTGCAATTGAACTAAACAAATCTCTAAATCGTGCTTGAGTCCTAATGCACTCTGATAGCGATTTTCGGCATTTTTCGCCATCAGTTTACTGACAATTTCCGATAATATCGGGGGAATTTCAGGATTAATGTGATGGCTCGGTTTCGACTGTTTGGCGAGATGAAAATGCACCACTTTCATCGGGTCATCCGAGATAAATGGCAACTTTCCTGTCAACAATTCATAAAAAGTCACACCCAGGGAGTAAAAGTCACTACGATAGTCAATGCCTCGATTCATCCGTCCTGTTTGTTCGGGGGAGAGATAGGCTAATGTTCCTTCTAAAATATTTGGATTCTGGATTTCTTGGGTTTCTCGTGGTAGGAGGGATGCAATACTAAAGTCAATTAGTTGAATTTGTTTGGTGTCGGGATTAATGAGAATATTAGCGGGTTTAATATCTTTATGAATGACGCGGTTTTGGTAAAGGTAGTGAATAATATCTGTTAGTTGTATGGCGACTTGGAGAAATTCTGCTAAAGGTAAAACTTGAAATGATTGGGTTTGATTTGTTGCTGTTTTGAGATAAGTAGGTAGGGAGACTCCGCCAAAGTCCTCCATTACTAGGGCATAGCTATTCTGGTATACTTCCAGCGTTAGGGGTTTGACGATGTGAGGGAAGTCGAGATTTTTGGCAATAGTATATTGGTTGCGAAACTGGATGAGTTCGTTGAAGGTGGGGTATTCGTTTTGCAGCAGTTTAATGACGACTGGGTATTGGTCACGGGTACGGATGCCTCGATAGACTAGGGTACGTGTACCTACATAAAGTTTCTCTGTAATCTCGTAACCTGACAAATTTGCGATCGCATCCATAACTCGTTTATACAACAGTTAAATTAAAACATTCCATTCCATTGTATTTTATTATGTGACAAAGATAGCGATCGCAAATTCTGCACTCTCAGTAGGGACAGAATTAACTGTAATTTTTTTCCCATGTTTATCAATTAGTATTTGACCGAAATCAACTTGGTCACAAGTCCCCGGATTTATCTGTCTACCTTTGAAAAAAGCTCCGCATCCCGATCGCCAGTCCCGGACTCATCCGTGCGAGCAATCTCAAATCTCAAATTTCAAATCGCATGACGTGCGATCGCTAATTCTCCACCAGTTCCTTTCGCTATTCTGCACTATTGGCGCTATGTTATGTATAGTATGGTTGCGTAAGTTGTGATGGTATCGGAAAACAATAATTTGTAATTTTTAACCGCAAATATACGCAGATAAACCCGGATCGAGAGTTGAGCTTATCTGCGTATATTTGCCTGCATCTGCGGTTTTATTATGCTTTATTCCCCGTAGTGGCCGCCGACAACCTTACCCCGAAACACAACATAATTGTAGATGTTGTAAAAAATCATAATCGGGAGCAGAACGCCCATGAACACAATCATAAATACCAGGGCGCTGGGCGAAGCTGCGGCTTGGTAAATCGTGATTTTGGAAGGAATAATATAGGGAAAAACAATCAACCCCAAGCCGATAAAACTGAGCAAAAAAATCAGAATCGTCCAGACAAACGGCGTGCGTTCTTCTTTGTTTGCGAGACTTTTCAGCAGCAGTCCTACCAACAGCACTCCCAGCAAAGGAATCGCGGCAAAGACATAAACTAGCGGTTTCTCGAACAACCTGGCTCTAGCGCTTTCGTAAAAAATCGGAGTGGCGATCGTAATTAAAATCGCTCCGATTAAAGTTGTCACCGCCGCAATTTTAGCCGTGCGATAGTGATTTGTTTGCAGTTCCCCCTCCGTTTTCATAATTAGATAGGTTGAACCGATCAAAACATAGCCTTGAATCAGCGTCAAAGCAACCAAGAGCGATCGCCAATCCAGCCAGTCCCAAGTAGTACCCACAAAGTGACCGGCTTCGTCAACCGCAATGCCCTCGAGCACGGCACCGAGGGCAAATCCTTGAGCTAAAGCTGCTAAAAAACTGCCAGCACCAAAGGCATAATTCCAGAGTAATTTGCGATTAGAATGCTCGCGAAACTCAAAGGCTACAGCCCGAAATATCAAACCAAACAGCATCACGCAAATCGGTATGTACAATGCCGTTAAAATCGTGCCGTAAGCAAGTGGAAATGCACCAAATAAAGCGCCTGCCATCAATACCAGCCACGTTTCGTTCGCGTCCCAAACGTTGCCCAAACTCGTCATTAAAATGCCCCTGCGTTCTTCGTCATCAGCAGTCAGAGACAGGATTCCTACTCCTAAGTCAAAACCGTCTAGCATGACGTAGAGCAAGAGGAACAAAGCCAAAATTACAAACCAAACTTGCGGGAGAAAATGCTCCAAAGCTTGCATACAATCTCCTAGTGTTGTGCTTCTACGGGACGTTGATCGGGAATGTGTCCTGCAGGTTGATTTTCGATTTCGGGTTGATTGTCTAAACCTGGCACAGGCAGACTTAAATTAGGGCCTTGGCGGATAATTCTGCTGCCAAAATACAAGGCACAAACAAACAAAAAGCTGTAAACAACGGCAAAGAAACTGAGAGAAGTTAAAACATTGCTGGCGGGGATGTTTGACACCGCGTCAGCAGTGCGAATTTGCCCGTATAAAGCCCACGGTTGTCTGCCGACACAGCGGACAATCCAACCCGATTCTACAGCAATATATCCCAGGGGAGCAGCTAATACCCAAGCGCGCATCAGCCAAGCTTGACTGCCGATATTTTCAGCAGAAAGTTTGCCTCGCATCCACTGAATTATACTGAACAGCATCAATCCTACAAAGAAGAATCCAATACCGGACATGATGCGGAAACAATAGTAGATTAAACCCACCATCCGGGGTCTATTTTCTGGCTTCCATTCCTTTAAACCTAGTACGGGTTCGGAGAGTTTTTGTTTGAATTCCAGAACGTATCCTAAGCCATTGGGTACGCTAATTTCCCAGTCATTTTTTTGGGCTTTTTCATTAGGCAAAGCTAGCAAAGTCCAATCTGCTGACTCTCCCGCTGGTGAGGTTTCCCACTTAGCTTCGATTGCTGCTAATTTAGCGGGTTGATAGTGATAAACTTGTTCGGCGCTCAAATGTCCGATGTATATCTGCAGAGGTGCAACGGCGATTGCTGTCGCTATGGCAATTTTTAAAGACTTGGAAAAAAACGCTTGGTTGCGCTTATTGAGAATGTACCAAGCGCTAATTCCCCCAATGACAAACAGCGAAGTTTCTAACGTCGCAAAAAACATATGAAGAATGCTGTTTAATGCGAACGGGTTCATAATTGCTTGAAAGTAATCGCTGACAATAAACTTGCCATTGACCATTTCTCCGCCCGCAGGAGTTTGCAGCCAAGAGTTAGCGACTAAAATCCAGACTGTGGATAGGTTAGCGCCGAACGCTACCATGATTGTAGCGAAATAATGGATCATTGGGTGAACGCGCTCCCAACCAAACAGCATAATTCCTAAAAAGCCGGCTTCTAGCATAAATGCCATTGAAGCTTCAAAGCCTAAAATGCTGCCAAAAAAGTCACCAACAGCTTCAGAGAATGGTGCCCAATTCGTGCCAAACTGAAATTCCATCGGAATTCCTGAAGCTACTCCTATACCGAAGTTTAGGAGGTAGAGTTTAGACCAAAAACGAGCGTGATGGTAGTAGTCGGGATTGCGAGTTTTCAGCCACATTCCTTCAACAATTACCAGATAAATCCCCATTCCAGTTGTCAGAACTGGCCACAGCATATGGAATATGGCGGTTAGCGCAAATTGCATCCGCGATAGGGCCACGGTGTTAGATAAGATATCCATCGTTATATCCTTGGGTCAGCTCCAGAGAGGTTAGCTTGCACAAATTCCATAATGGACATTGACAAGGTAACGCAGAAATTTACTTAGTGCAAAATGTACGGAGTTATCTTTATTAAAAATTAAGATTTTCTGTTTTAAGGAAGAAGCAAAGCGCAATAAAATCAATGGTTTCAGCAATTAAGCACGTCTTACGCCTCTTGGTATTTGCTATAATAGTAATTTAACTAAATTATATATCCCCTGTCTCCCTTAACTTCAAATAGAAAACTTGCTGTCAATCTTCCTCTTCTTTTCTCCCCTCGGCGCTCTCTGCGCTCTCTGCGGTTAATTTACATAAGCTCTCTCCCGAATCAGTCCTTAAAATCTCAAATGGTATTACCTAACGGTGACAGTGTAACTCAGTTTAAACGGTTTAAAATTAGCTTCGTTTTTGGCTGTTCCGCTCAAGTCAAGCTGGTAAATGCCAGCCTTGGGAAACACGATATCAGCCCCGGGAATCCCTTGATATTTCTCGGCAGATATGGCTTTTAAAGGCGGCTGCATCAGTGGCTTATCCCCTTCTTGGCGCTCTTTTGGATAAACCGCTAATTTGCAATTGCACTGCTCTAAGGGGATAATTTTGCCGCCCCGGCGAGTCAGCGCAAACCACACTCTCGCAGACTGTCCGGCGCGGGGGTTGTGGTTTGGTTCTAGGTGAAAGGTAGCGGCTACATCTCCCGAGACTTCGACTTGGTGCGCCAAAACTGAAATCGAGTTTAACTGCGGCGCAGTGGGAATTGCTGCTTCAATTAGCAATCCCAAAAAAACTAAAAATCCTAAACTTTTACTTTTGTTTGACAGGCGAAACATAGAACTTGTCCAGTGATAAAATTGACCAAAAAAAGCGCGATCGCACAAACATAACTAAAACCACAACCACCGCTAAAACGGCTGTCAGCAGTTGATTGTGCAACTTCCATTCAAAGCCGCCGAGATAGTGGGAACCGATGAGTGCAGCGTGTACAGCGCACAGCAAGAAAGCTGGAACGCTTAACAGGTGAAGCATTCGCCACAGTTGGCCTAAATAATTTTGAATACGATCGCAACTTGTAACCGCCGCCGGCAACATAAACAGCAGCGACAGCATCCCAGCCGCCATTCCCAACTGGTGCTGCGGCAACATAAAAGATAGCGCGTCAAAATTCCATTTCAGCGTATGATCCAGCATATGAAACGTGTGGGCGACTGCTAGGACAAACGCGCCCACACCCAAGACGCGGCGATAGCGCAACAGTTGCGGCAAAAACTTGCTAACCGGACGCGCCAACAGTGCTAGCATCAAGCACAGCAGCGCTGCGTGGCCGGTAAAATCGACCATTTCATCGGTTCGCAGCAAGGTAAGAATCCCGATCGCCACCGTCACCCAGCCACCCGCACGAAAAAGTTGACTGCGCTTGTCCGCGCTCAATCTGCCAGCAAAAAAACTCACTCCCAGCATCGTTGGCAGCGTGCCGAGTCCAAAAGCCAGCATCGTCGCCGCACCCAAAACCGGGTTTCCGGTTTCCGCCGCCTTAATCTGCGCTGCGTAGAGGAAACCGCAGGGAATCAAACCCCAAAGCAAACCCAAAGCAATCGGCACCCACCAGTTTTTTTGTGCCGAAAGCTTGCTCATTGCTTGTCCGACTCGATCGTGCGACAGCGGGTGCAATCGGGGCAATCCCGGCAGCAAGTTCGGTTTAATTTGCCCTACTCCAAACCAAATCAGCATCGTGCCCGTTAGAAGTGCGATCGCCCGCCGCAATTCGCTACCCGTACCTGCCAAAAGTCCGCCAGCAATTAACACCGAACCCAGTCCGCCAATTGCAGAACCAACCAAAGCGTAAGCAGTAATTCTCCCCAAATTTAGCAGCAAATGAAAGCGGAAAGCAGCTAATTTATCGTTGCGGGAATTAGAAAGAGAAAACGCCATTGTCAGCGGGCCGCACATCCCAGCGCAGTGACCGAAACTGCCGAGAAATCCCAAAATTGCAATTAGCAGCAGGTCTAGCATTTTGCTGTTTTTTTCCCAAACAACGCCATCAAGGTATTGACAAGATTTTCTTTGGCTCTTGGACGCTTTTTTCTTTAATTTCTACAAAAAATTATCTCAGCCGATCGCTTTTGTCAAAATACAAGTTGTCCAACTTCTCTCTAATCTCACCCATATTTAAAATCACTAATGACTGATAACTAATAACTACTTTTGTTCTGGATGGGCCGCCGCCGGCGAAGCTGCCGCCATTTGATTAATAGCAGCAATTAGCTGATAAAGCCGCCCAAAATCCCGCTGGTTGAAATGCAAAGTCAGGCGCGGCAAAGCGAAAGTTTCATCTCCTATTTCCGGTTCCAAAGCTTGACTTTTTTCAATTTTTCCGGTGACAACAATATCGCTAAAATCAGTATTTAGCCGATCGACATTCTCCTCAGAAAGCTCTGTTTTCAAGCGAATTACCAATTTTTCGCGCACGTAGCGGCAGGAGTGATAAACCAGATAAAAACTGCCGATCGCCTCGCAAGCGACATTTATATCGTCAGTAATCGTATACAGGCTGCGATCGTCGGGTGAAATCAAACCCCGGCCCCGCAATTGTTTTTGCACAAAATAATTCCAATCAAGCCAATAATCTCCTCCCGGTCGATCGATCAATACCACAGGAGCCGGCCCGAACTTGCCAGTTTGAGTCAAAGTCAGACACTCAAAAGCCTCGTCCAGAGTGCCGAAACCGCCCGGAAACAGAGCTAAAGCATCGCTCTCCCGGAGAAAAAATAACTTGCGAGTGAAAAAATATTTAAAATTGAGCAATTTGGGATCGCCGGCAATGAAAGGATTAGAACTCTGCTCGAAAGGTAACTGAATGTTCAGCCCAAAAGAACGTTCAGCAGTCGCCCCCTCGTTCCCCGCCTGCATAATTCCCCCGCCGCCGCCAGTAATCACCATAAACCCCTGCTGGGCCATCGCCCGCGCAAAGTCTCTGGCCATCAAATATTCCGCAGATTGCGGTGACACCCTCGCCGAACCAAAAATCACAATTTTGCGAACGTGGCGGTAAGGATAAAACATCTCAAAAGCGCTCTCCATATCTCGGAGCGACGCAGCCATAATTTTCCAGTCTAGGCGATCGAGCTCCTCTCCTGCCATTTGCACTATAGTAGAGAGCGATCGTTCGATCCACTCAGAGTGCTTCAACATTGGGAAGCGATCGATCAAATCGATCAATTCAGCTTGGAGGGACTCAAAACCTTGACCAGACTCAGAACGAATCATGAATTTTTCCGAAACAATAACAAATTGTCGCTACTAAAAATTAAGGGGCAAGCTAAATTTAGAAGCTAATAGCCACCAGCAAATTGCCCTGCTGGCAACTAATAACTTTTCCAGTAGCTTTGCCCCGGTTCTGAAGCGAGTTAGCTTTCGCGGCCCACAAAGAACAGCCCGAAACCGCTCGCAGTTGGGTTAAATGTACTTTTCCAGAGTGTTTGCCAGAGTAGTTTTCGGAACTGCCCCAACCACCATATCCACACGTTGACCGCCCTTAAATATCATCAGCGTCGGAATGCTGCGGATACCGTATTGGCTGGCCACGTTAGGATTCTCGTCGGTATTAACTTTTACTACCTTGACCTGCCCTTCATATTGCTGGGCAATTTCGTCTACGACGGGCGCCACCATCCGACAGGGCCCGCACCAGGGAGCCCAAAAATCCACTAGAACTGGAACTTCGCTATCGAGCACTTCCTGCTTAAAGGTAGAGTCGGTTACTTGCGCGGCTGCTGACATCCCTAGCCATCCTTGTAAATACTATTTCTCGGATAACAAGTCTAGCAAAAAGTGTAACCACTTGCGTCAACGATTTTAACAGAAGGCTTCTGAAGGAAGAAGGAAGACGGTAGAAGGAAGAGGGAAGACGGTAGAAGGAAGAAGGCATAAGGTTTCTGAAGGAACAAGGCACTTATGTTTCCGAAGGCACTTATGTTTCCGAAGGCAGAATGCACTTATGGATAAGAAAAATTCTCCGACTCCCAGACTCTCCCACTCTCCCACTCTGGGCCTCTCCGGAGCTACAAGCCTCTGTTCTGTATCTAGTAAGCAAGAGCCAAGATGTCCGGCAAAAAAGGAACCGCCCGAACAGTAGTCCGGGCGGAGTGTGGTGTGAGGAGTGAACGGAAACATGCGTCTCCGCTTCTTATATTGTGACACCTACTTCTCGATAATTCCACAATATTCTGTAAATTTCGAGACTCTTGAACAAATTTTGTCAAGGTATGCTGGTATTCGATCGGTAAATCTACTTACCCATGCCCAACTGTTGAGCTTTTTGATAGACTTTACCCTCAGTCAGCAGAGAAGGAGCAATTACCACTTCCACTTGCTGCATCTCCTTAATATCCTTAGCGCCCAAGGTACCCATGCTAGTTTTCAGAGCTCCGAGCAAGTTGTGCGTACCGTCATCTAGCACCGCAGGCCCCCGCAAAATTTGCTCCAGAGTACCCGTAGTCCCCACGCGAATGCGAGTGCCGCGCGGCAAAACCGGGCTGGGAGTCGCCATCCCCCAGTGAAAGCCGCGGCCAGGAGCTTCGGCGGCCCTGGCAAAGGGCGAACCAATCATCACTCCATCGGCACCGCAGGCAATGCACTTGCAGATATCGCCGCCGGTAATTAAACCGCCGTCAGCAATCACCGACACGTATTTGCCAGTTTCGCGATAGTAGTCGTCCCGCGCCGCGGCGCAGTCTGCTACCGCTGTGGCTTGGGGAACGCCGACACCCAATACGCCTCTAGACGTGCAAGCAGCCCCCGGCCCAATGCCCACGAGAATGCCCGCAGCGCCAGTTTTCATTAAATTCAGGGCGACTTCGTAGGTGACGCAGTTGCCTAAAATTACTGGGATCGGCATCTCTTGACAGAATTGAGTCAAATCTAAAGATGAGATCGATTCCGGGGAAAGGAAAGCTGTCGAGACTACAGTTGCTTGCACAAAAAATATATCGGCTCCAGATTCAGCAACCGTCCGGCCGTATTTGCTCGCGCCGGCTGGTGTACCGCTGACGGCGGCAATCCCTCCTCCAGCTTTAATTTCTTTAATTCTCAGGTCGATTAATTCTGGCTTGATGGGTTCGGCATAGAGTTCCTGCATCAGGGAAACAAATTCGTGGTTCCCGACACTGGCGATGCGCTCTAATATTGGCTGGGGGTCGGCATAGCGGGTTTGAATTCCTTCTAGGTTGAGCACGCCCATTGCTCCCAATTCCGACAGCAAAATGGCCATGCGGACATCGACTACTCCATCCATGGCGCTGGCGATGATCGGGATTTCTCGATCGATCCCGCCAATCTGCCACTTGGTATCTGCCAAACTCGGATCGAGGGTGCGCTGTCCGGGTACAAGCGCAATTTCATCTATGCCGTAAGCTCTGCGAGCGCTTTTGCCCCGCCCAATTTCAATATTCACGCTGTTTCACTTCCACAATGTATTTAAATTAGACTAACAAAAAGTTAGCCCGCCCGAGTTTAGCTATCGCACCGCTGTCTTTAAAAAAAGCTCGGCACTGATTCTGATTGTATTCTGTTGACATCCACCCCGTCCTGAAGAAGCGGGGATTCCCAATCATCACTAATTAGGTTTCTGCTTCGTAGCACCAGCCTTCCGAGATTTACTCTCTTTAGGTCTTGCGGTCGCTCCACAGACTGACACGGCTAGCCCAGCCGCCAAAATATTTTTTGCCGCATTAATATCGCGATCGTGGTTTGTTCCACATTTTAAACAGTCCCATTCGCGAATATTCAATGGCAATTTCTCAACAATGTGACCGCAGTTTCCACAGCGCTTAGAACTAGGAAACCAGCGGTCTATTTTTATCAGCTCTCGTCCGTACCACTCGCATTTGTAACTTAGTTGGCGAATTAGTTCGCCCCAACTAGCGTCACTAATAACGAGAGCTAATTTATGGTTCTTCACCATATTCTTGATAGCCAAGTCCTCAACTACAATCGTTTGGTTTTCACGAATGATTTGAGTCGTCAGCTTATGTAAAAAATCTTGACGTGCATCGGTTATCTGTGCGTAGACTTTTGCTACTTGCACCCGTGCTTTTTCACGGTTATTGCTTCCCTTCTGCTTGCCAGCTAACGTTTTCTGTTTCTTTTTCAACTTCTTGCGAAGCTTTTTAAAATGCTTAGGGTTGGCAATTTTCTCACCATCGCTAGTAGCAATCAGACTGGCGATTCCCACATCCAGACCGATACTTTTATCAATCTCAGGAAGTGGTTTAATCGTGTAGTCATCTACAATTAGGGAAACAAACCAACGCCCAGCGGGTGTTAATTTCACCGTAATAGTAGAAGGGCTGCATTCAGAGGGAATTTTTTTACTCCAGCGAATTGGCAATGGAGTAGTGCATTTAGCTAAGAATACCTGTCGATCTTTCCAACGGAAAGCTGACTTGGTAAATTCAGCACTACCGCCATTCTGCTTTCTCTTGAAATTAGGATATTTAGCACGTCCTGCGAAGAAATTGGTAAACGCTGTTTGAAGGTGTCTAAGTCCTTGTTGAAGTGGCACACAGCTAACTTCATTCAGGAAATCAAGTTCCTCTTCTTTTTTCCAATTTGTCAGCATGGAGGAAGTTTGGCTGTAACCAACCCTCTCTTGATGCTCGTACCAAGCTTCGGTGCGGGCAGCCAAAGCCTTGTTGTACACTAGCCGCGCACAACCCATTGTCCGTCGCAAGAGATTTTCTTGCTCGGCGGTGGGATAGAAACGGTAGCGATAGGCTTTTTCCATCCTCACACTCTAGCATATCTTCTGTGATAGGGTGGATTTTGTATTAGTCCTTTGTAAAGCCGTCCTAAAAGGACGGGGTTTCTACGCATTTTTTTGATGAAATCGAAGGGGATACTTTTCCTCAGCAACGGCCACGGGGAAGACTCGATTAACTGTCAAATTCTCAAAGCTTTGAGAGTATCTGGCGCGGATGTTGATGTTTCGGCAATGCCGATTGTAGGTGACGGGGCTGCTTACCGCCGATCGACCGTGCCCATTATTGGGCCCACCAGTCAAATGCCGTCTGGGGGAGTTTTTTACATGAACCCCCTGTTTTTCCTCAAAGATCTTGGGGCGGGGCTGATTGCTTTGACTTGGCAGCAATTGCAGGCTGTTTGGAGGCATTCGCGCCACTGCGATTTGGTGGTGGCGACTGGGGATATTGTCGCGGCGGCGATCGCCCGATCTACCGACCGCCCCTATATAATTTTTCTGTCGGCTCATTCTAGTTATTACGAAGGGCGAGTCGATTTGGGTTTAATCTTGTGGCAGTTGCTTTCCTCCGAGAAATGTCTGGCGGTTTTTACTAGAGATGCTTTGACTGCTGCTGACTTAAACCGACAGGGTTTAAAGAAAGCTCAGTTTGTCGGCAATCCTGTCATGGACAATCTCAATTCTACGGGCAAAGATTTGCAGTTAATACCCGGAGTTCGGACGATCGCCCTCCTCCCCGGTTCTCGCCTCCCGGAAGCCGCTAACAACCTCGTTTTGCTCCTGGAACTGGTTAAAAAAATTGCTAGTAACTCTACTTTACCGATGCAGTTTCGGGCAGCTTTAGTTCCGGCTTTAATGCCTCAATTAGATGATATTGCGGCGCGCTCTGGATGGCAACACCGATCGGGCAAGCTCATTTTTCCAGCAATCAAACGGTCTTTTTCTGAAGAAAAATTAGTCGAAGTGATGTGCTCAGCCGATGCTTTCGCCGATATTTTGCAGCAGTCTAGTTTAGTAATTGGGATGACTGGAACTGCTGTCGAACAAGCTGTGGGCTTGGGAAAACCTGTAATTGCAGTACCGGGAAACGGCCCTGCCTTTACCTATAGATTTGCCGAGGCTCAAAATCGGCTTTTAGGTGATTCGGTGCAGGTTATTGGCACACAACCAGCGAATTCTGATATTATCAAGGAAGCTGCTTTGGCAGTCGATCGCACTTTGCAAGATGATAAATATTTAGCCAGTTGCATTCAAAATGGTTTAGAGAGAATGGGGCGATCGGGCGGCAGCATAAAAATTGCTAATTACGTGGCAAACTATCTGGGTTATTGATTGTGGTAGGGTGCGTCAGGTTTTAATTTTTCAATCTGCACGAAAAGTCTAATTGTGACGCACCATTTATATCGTTTCCGGTTGCATCGGAATAATAAAATCGAGTCAACAGTTAACACTCAACTATTCATTTTTTCGACCCGCCCGTCAACAGTCAACAGTCAACAATCATTCCGGTGCAACCGGAATTGATATTATTTCCTGCTGCGTCAGTATGAGATTGTTGATTCGTCGCAAAAATAATTGTGGCTGACGCACGCTACTGCTATTTCAACAACTCGGAAACAGTTTTAAACTGGTAACCTTTCGACTGCAAATCCTTGACAATCATCTCAGTTGCTGCTACGGTTTTCGAGCGATCGCCCCCGCCGTCGTGCATCACCACAATCGAACCCGATCGCACATTGTCAATCACCCGATTTGCGATATCTTCCGCCGTGAGTTTTTTTTCATAATCTTGGGAATCCACATCCCACATAATCAGTTTTTTGTGCATTTGGGATAGCAAATAAGACAAAACTACAAATCGCCTACCCCAAGGCGGCCGAAAACTGATAGTGTCTTGCTTAACCCCAACTTCCTGCAAAAGTTTGTCCGTTCTTTCAATCTCAGACAGCAAAACTTCCCGGGGTTTAAACATCATATCTTTGTGAGAGTAGGAATGGTTTGCCAACTCATCTCCCCTCGCGACAATCATTTTCACGATTTCTGGATGTTTCTCAATATTGCGGCCGATTTCAAAAAAAGTTGCTTTAACTTGATAGCGGTCTAAGATATCTAAAAGTTGATTTGTATAAGGAGGATAGGGCCCGTCATCGTAGGTGAGGGCAACAACTTTTACTTCGGTATCGGCACGGTTGATGCCGAAATAATTGTGAAATTTAGTAACTTTAATCAACAGCGATACTGCGAAAAATAAGGCTATTGTGAAAAGCAGAAACTTTTGTAAATTTTTACCGATTCGCATAGCTGCACGCACTCGCTCGAAAATGAAAGTGGATTGTTTTCAGATTACCACAATTGGGAACCTAAATCCTTAAACTATTTTATCATTAATTATTGTCCGTTCCGAGATTTTTCAGTTTGGGCGATCGCACAGTAGCTAGACGCTTCAAGTGCCAGTACACTTGTACGCTACATATAGCGTAAGTAAGTCCAGACCAAAAAAGCAATAATAAAAGATCGCGAGTTGTAGGGGGGGGTCAGGCGATGTATATTCGCCGCGAGTTTACTGCTCCTCTCACCCGCTCCTCCCCATGTTATATTTATTTGTATACTTAACTTTTTTAGGCAGCAATAATTCCCAACATGATTTCACTGCCAGATATCACAATTGTCAGCCAGATTTACGAAAGTGCTAATTCCCTCGTATACCGAGGCATCCTCAAATCAAATCAGCAACCTTTGATTTTGAAACTCCTCAAAGAGGATTACCCCACACCAGCCGAACTCTACCGCTATCAGCAGGAATACGAAATCACTCGCCGTCTCAACCTAGAGGAAACGATTAAAGCCTACGAACTGCGAAAATACCAGAACACACAAGTCATGTTGTTAGAGGATTTTGGAGGAGAGTCCTTAAAAATCCTGCTGGATGGCCGTCCCTTGGCTTTACCAGAGTTTCTCCACCTCGCCATCCAAATCACAGATGCGTTAGGCAAAGTTCATCAAAAAAAGGTCATTCACAAAGATATCAATCCCTCTAATATTGTCTTGAATCCTCAAACCGGACAATTAAAAATTATTGACTTTGGCTTATCTACCATCCTATCCCAAGAGAATACCACCCTCAAAAGTCCTCATCTTCTAGAAGGGACATTGGCTTATATTTTCCCCGAACAAACAGGCAGGATGAATCGAGCGATAGACTACCGCACCGACTTTTATTCTCTTGGCGTTACTTTCTATGAACTGCTAACCAACCAGTTGCCTTTTGAATCCGTCGATGCACTTGAGTTAGTCCATTGCCATATTGCAAAACAACCGACTCCACCTCATACAATCCAGGGCTATTTCATTCTAAACAAGTCTTTGAGGATGTTAAAATTAAAGCCAGCAAGACGTTGAGCTTGAGCCATGT